>NZ_JBHZCN010000023.1:11669-95954 GCF_042755465.1 Kitasatospora sp. NPDC059160
GTTCATCGCCGGCCACTCGGATGTCGTCCTGGGTGCAGTCGTCACCGCGGACGACGACCTGTGGGCCGCCCTGGAGTCCAGGCGCCGCACCCTCGGCGCCCCGGCTCAGGACCGGGCGGCGAGCAGCGCGGCCAGGCCGTCCAGGCCCCGGTCGACGGTCGCCGGGTCCACCTGGCTGACGGAGAGCCGCAGTTGGCGCTCCCCGCCCGCACCGGGGTAGAAGTGGGACATCGGCGTCCAGATCACCCCGTACCGCGAGGCGGAGAGCTCCAGCAGGGCGTCGTCCACCACGCACGGCACCGTGAGCACCAGGAAGAAGCCGCCGCGCGGCTCGTTCCAGGTCACCCCGCCGCCCGGCGGGAAGCGCCGGGCCAGGCCCGCCAGCACCAGGGCGAGGTTGCGCCGGTAGAGCGCGGCGACCTCGGTGTTGGCGGCCCGCAGGCTGTGGCCGTGTTCGAGCAGCGCGCCGCCGATCACGGCCTGGGCGATCGGCGAGGTGTTCACCGTGGTCATGCTCTTGACCATGCCGAGCAGGTCGGCCAGCAGGACGCTGCCGCCCGCGCCGTCCGCCACCAGCTGGTCCGCGACCACGTAGCCGACCCGGGCGCCCGGGAGGGCCGTCTTGGCGAAGGACCCGAGGTGGACCACCCGCCGTGCGGTGTCCAGCGCCTTGAGCGAGGGCAGCCGCTCCTCGCCCGCGAACACGCAGTACGGGTTGTCCTCCAGGACCAGGAAGTCCTCCTCGGCGGCCAGCTCCAGCAGCTCCCGGCGCAGGTCCAGCGGCAGGCTGGCGCCGCTCGGGTTGGCCACGTCCGGGACCAGGTAGAGCGCCCGGGGGCGCAGCCCCTCGGCCCGGGCGTCGGCCAGCTGCCGGCGCAGGTCGGCGAGGTCGAGCCCGTCCGGGCCGTCGGCCACCGGCCGCACCGGCAGGTCCGCCAGCAGGGCGGCGCCGGTCAGCCCGACGTAGGTGGGCGAGACGGCCAGCACCACGTCCTCGGGGCCGCGGCGCAGCGCCCGCAGCACCAGGAACATCGCCTCCTGGCAGCCGACCGTCACCACGACCGACTCGGCGGGCACCTCGATGCCCTCGTCCACCGAGAGGTGCGCGGCGATCAGCTCGTGGATGATCCCCTTGGTCCGCCCGTACTGGAGCACCTGGCGCCGGGCCTGCTCCTCGGACAGGCCGCGCTCGCCGCGCAGGTGCGCGGTGTAGCGGTCCAGGTACCGGTGGACGGCGTCCAGGTCGAAGAACTGCTCGGCCGGGCGGCCGGCCGCGAAGGAGACCGCCTCCGGGTAGCGGATGGAGATCTCGTTGAGCAGGTTCATCGAGGTCATCGCCGGGTCGGCGAGGGAGGGGTGCAGGTCGGTCAGCCGCAGCTCGTGCGGCGGGGCGGTGACGGTCACGGGGCACTCCAGGCGGGGCAGGGCAGGGAGGTGGTGCGCAGCTCGGCGGCGGCGGTCAGGTCGGCGCAGCCGGCCAGGCCGAGGGCGTGGCGAAGCTCGGCGGCCAGCAGCTCCAGCACCCGGGCGCAGCCCGGTTCGCCGGCGGCCGCCAGGCCCCAGATCGCCGGGCGGCCGAGCAGCACCCCGGACGCCCCGAGGGCCAGCGCGGTGAGCACGTCCGCGCCGCCACGCACCCCGCTGTCCAGCAGCACCTGGCAGCCGCGCCCGGCCAGCGCCTCGGCGACGGCCGGCAGGGCCGTCAACGAGGGCACCGCCCGGTCGAGTTGGCGGCCGCCGTGGTTGGAGACCACCACCGCGGAGGCGCCCAGCTCGGCGGCCCGCAGGGCGTCCGACGGGTCGAGCACCCCCTTGACCACCAGCGGCAGCCGGGTGTGCTCGCGCAGCCAGCCGAGGTCCGCCCAGGTGACGGCGGGGGAGAGCAGCTCGGCGGTGTGCGCGGCCACCGCCGAGACCTCGGCGGTGCTCCGGTGCGCCCGCCCGGCGGCGCCGCCCTCCAGCAGTGCCGCGCGGACGTCCCCGGGCAGGGCGAAGGCGTTGCGGGCGTCGCGCAGCCGGCGGCCCATGTACGGCACGTCGGCGGTGACGACCAGGCACTCGCTGCCCGCCGCCTCGGCCGCCGCGACCAGGTCGAGCAGCCGGGCCCGGTCGCGCAGCCAGTACAGCTGGAACCAGAGCGTGGCCCCGGTCGCGGCCAGCTCCTCGAAGCCGACGCTGCTGAGCGTGCCGACGGTGAACGGCACCCCCGCCGCGGCGGCCGCCCGGGCCGAGGCGAGTTCCCCCTCGGGGTGGAACAGCCGGTGGTAGGCGATCGGCGCCACCGCCACCGGCAGGGCCGAGCGGCTGGCCACCAGGGTCGCGGAGGTGTCGCAGGCGGAGACGTCGGCGAGCACCCGGGGCACCACGGCCTGCCGGTCGAAGGCCGCCCGGTTGGCGGCCAGGGTGCGCTCCTGCTCCGCACCGCCGGCCAGCCAGTCCCAGACCGGGGCGCTCAGCGCGGCCCGGGCCACCCGCTCGTACTCGGCCACGGACAGCGGCTGCCGCGGCGCGGCGGTGCCCGCGCCCGGCGGGGTCAGGACCGGCGCGCTCATCCGGATACTTCGCTGGCGTTGCGCTGGAGTTCGACGGCCTCGTAGAGGGCGCGGATGTTGTTGCTGCCGAAGTTGCGGGCCCGGATGCGCTCGATCACCTCGAAGAAGAAGGTGCCGCGGGGGTGCTGGGAGCGGGTGAAGATCTGGAACAGCTGGCCGTCGTGGTCCTGGTCGACCAGCAGGTTCAGCTCGCGCAGCTGGTCGAAGGAGTGCCGCAGCGGGGTCAGCCGGGCGGGCAGGGCGTCGAAGTAGGTGCTCGGGGTGCGCAGGAAGGGCACGCCGCGGGCGGCCATGGTGGAGACGGAGTGGACGGCGTCCTGGGAGGAGAAGGCCACGTGCTGGACCCCGGCGCCGCCGTGGTCGGCGAGGAAGGAGGCGATCTGGCCGCCGGCGTCCGGGGTGAGCGGCTCGATCAGGGTGAGGGTGACGCTGTGGTCGGGGCTCTGCACGACCATCGAGTCCATGCCGAGGGCGCCGACCTCGATCCGCTCCTCGAAGACCATCCGGAAGCCGAAGACCTCCTGGTAGTGCCGGACGGTCGCGCGCAGCTCGCCGGAGGGGACGCAGACCGCGAAGTGGTCGACGGAGCGCAGGCCCACCTCCGCGGCACCGGTCACGGGCGGTGCGTCGGGCAGGCCGGGGATCCGGTCGGCGGGGACGTCCGGGCCCCGCTCGATCAGGGTGTGCACCACGTCGCCGAAGGCGCCGACCACGGCGGTGACACAGCCGTCCGCGGCCTGCGGCGGGCGCAGCCCGTCGGCGCCCCGCCCGGTCAGCGCGCGGTAGGCGGCGGTGGCGTCCGGGACCCGCAGGGCCAGTGCGGCCACGCCGTCCTCGTGCCGGGCCAGGTAGGCGGTGGCCGGGTGGCCGGCGGCCAGCGGCTGGGTGAGCAGCAGCCGGATCGCGGCCTGGCCGAGCAGGGCGGAGACGCAGCGCTCGGCGCTCGCGCCGCGCTCGGTGGGCGGGACGAGCAGGTCGAAGCCGTACTCCGCGGTCAGCCGGGCGACGTCGGCGGCGAGGTCGGTGACGTAGAACTCGACGTGGTCCAGGGCGAGTTCGAGCGGCTCCCCGGTGTCGGTGGTGAGGTCGGTGAGGTCGGTGAGGTCGGTGGGGAGCTCGGGAGAGGAACGGTCGGGCATCTGAGGGGCTCTCTCGTGAGGAGTGCGCGGAGGCCCGCCCCGGCGGCGGTGCGGTGCGGCAGGGCCGCCGCCGGGTGGGCCGGTGGCGTGGTGCGGGCCTGGGTGGTGCGGGACGGGAGGTGCGGGACGGTCAGGTGGACTGGAGGCGCGGGGCGGGCTCGGTCTCCTCGGCCGGGGCCTGGGCCTGGGCCGGGGTGAGCTCTCCGGCGGGCTGCTCCGCCGACTCCACCTCGTCCTCGTCGTCCTCGATCGCCGCGTCGGGCTTGCCCAGCAGGTAGAGGCCGGACAGCAGCGCGCCGATCACCATGGCGACCAGCACCGTGCGGAAGTCCAGCGCGGCCACCAGGCCGGCGCCGACGCCGATGGCGATCGCCTGCGGGGCGGTGAGGGCGAGGTTGACGGCCGCCTGGGTGCGGCCCATCAGCTGCGGCGGGGTCAGCGACTGGGCGGCGGTGGCCAGGCCGACCACGCCGGCCGGCATGCCGGCCCCGGCGATCAGCAGACCGGCCGCCACCACCCACACCGAGGGCGCCAGCAGCAGCAGGGCGCCGACCCCGAAGGTGGCCGAGCCGAGCATGACGGTCCTGCGGGGGCCGAGCTTGCCGATCAGGACGCCGCCCAGCACCGAGCCGCCGAGCGCCCCGACCGCCTCCACCGTCTCCAGCACGCCCAGGAACTGCGGCGAGCGGCCCAGTCCGTGCTGGATGAGCGAGAACAGCACCGGCTGGAGGAAGCTGAGCACGGTCGCGGTGGCGGTGGTCGCGATCAGCAGCGGCAGCAGCGAGGCGGTGGAGCGCAGGTGCTGGAAGCCCGCCAGCACCTCGGTGCGCCAGTGCCGCCCGGACGGCTCCGGCTTGGACTCGGGCACCCGCAGCGCCAGGAAGGCGAGCGCGGCCGCGAGCAGGATGCCGATGTCGACCAGGGCGACGGCCCGGCCGCCGAGCCACCCGTACAGGCCGGAGCCGACCAGCGGCGCGACCAGGGTGGTGCCCGCCCGCATGGTCTGGGTGAACCCGACGGCCGCGCCGAAGTCTTGACGCTCCGTCAGAATGGTGCGCAGCATCGCGCTCTGGGCCGGGGTGAGGACGGCCCCGGCCAGCCCGTAGAGCACCGCGGTGCCGTAGATGATCCACAGGTGGCCGCGGCCGTCGACCAGCAGCAGCGGCGAAACCGCCACCGCCAGACCGAGGTTGACCGCGACCAGCAGCGGCCGTCGGCGGACCCGGTCGGCGACCAGGCCGCCGAGCGGCAGCAGCAGCATCGGGACGGCGTAGCAGAACATGACCAGACCGGCCGCCGAGCTGCTCCCCGTCAGGACCTTGGCCCAGATGCCGAGGGCGATGAAGAGCGCGCTGTCCCCGAGGACGGACAGCGTCTGTCCCGCGATGTAGAGCCGGAACTCCGGCCGCGCCAGAAGTGGGTGCATGTCCTGTCCTGTCCTTGACTGCTGCGTGTGCGGTGGGTGGTGCGGGTCCAGCGGGTCCAGCGGGTCCAGCGGGTCTGGCAGGCCTAGCGGGGCGGTGCGCCGGCGGCCCGGTGGGCGCGGGTGAAGCCCTCGATCACGGCGTCGACGGCGTCCTTCTCGCCGACGGCGATCCGGATGCCCTGGCCCGGGTAGAAGCGGACGGCCACCCCGAGCCGCTCCAGCTCCGCCTTGACCGGGAGCTGCTCCTCGGGTGAAGGTGCCGTCACCCAGAGGAAGTTGGTCAGGCTCGGCGGCACCGACCGGCCCAGGGCGAGCAGTTCGGCCCGCAGCCGGTCGCGTTCGGCGGCGATCTCGGCGATCCGCCGGTCCACCTCGTCCTGGGCGGCGACGGCGGCCAGCAGGCCCGCCTCCTGGAGCCGGTTCACCGCGTACGGCACCTGGACGTCGCGCACCCGCCGCGCCACCGACTCCTCGGCGACGGCGTAGCCGATCCGCAGCGCGGCGAGGCCGTGCGACTTGGAGAGGGTGCGCAGCACCACCAGGTTGGGCCACTCGGCGATCCGGTCGGGCACCGCCGGGGCGGCCCAGCCCCGGGCGAAGTCGACGTAGGCCTCGTCCAGCAGGATCAGCGCGGTGGCCGGCACCTTGCGGAAGAAGTCGGTCAGTTCCGCCCAGGAGTAGACCGTGCCGGTCGGGTTGTGCGGGTTGCACAGCACGATGATCCGGGTGCGCCCGTCCACCCGGCCGGCCATCGCGGCCAGGTCGTGCCGGGCGTCCGGGCCGAGCGGGACGGACCGGGACTCGGCGCCGGCGATCGCGCAGAACAGCGGGTACGCGTCGAAGCAGGGGTCCGAGTGCACCACGTTGTCGCCGGGGCGGACGACGGAATGGAAGAGGTCCAGGGCGACGCCGGCCGAGCCGTGGCCGACCACGACCTGCGCGGCCGGGACGTCCTGCCAGTCGGCGATGATCCGGGCGAAGCGCTCCGGGCGGAAGTCCGGGTAGCGGTTCAGGTCGCCGACCGCCCCCGCCAGGGCGGTCAGCACGGACGGCAGCGGCGGGTACGGGTGCTCGTTCTGGGCCAGCAGGTGTGCGGCCCCGGCTGCGGCGGCCATCAGTCGGCCTGGAGGACGTAGAGCCAGCTGTGCGGGGTGGCCAGCGCCTCGACCCGGTCGATCCGCAGCCCGGCGTCGGTGAACAGCTGCTCGTAGGTCTCCTTGGTGTGCAGCGGCACGCCCATCATCGCGTGGGCCAGTTCGAAGCCGACCGAGAAGACCGGCATCGCGCTCTGGGACTCGCCCGGGCCGCGCAGCATGGTGTCGCCGAGCACGAAGGTGCGGGCCTTGGGGAAGGCCTCGCGCATCCGGGTGAAGATCGAGGAGCGGGTACTCGGGTCGGCGAGCAGGTCGTGCAGCAGGAAGAAGCTCATCACGGTGTCGACCTCGGCCACCTCGGCGGCCTCGGCGTCGTTGTCGATCTGGGTGCCGAGCAGGCCCAGCACGTCGGCCCGGACGGCGGTGACCCGGTCCTGCATCCCGGCGGCGGCGATGTCGGCGCGGGCGATGTCGGTGGCCGGGCGGCTGATGTCGATGCCCAGGCCGCGGCTGCCCTCGCGCTGGGAGACCACCCGGCGCACCCGGGCGGAGGTGCCGCTGCCCAGGTCGGCGATGGTGCGGAAGTCGATGCCGGAGAGCACGTCGGTGAGCTGCGCGGCGAACATCGACTGGTCGCACTGGGCGGAGCCGAGGGCGACCATCGCCTCGTCGCGGTACACGTCCTGGTTGTAGTGGTGCGAGCCGGTGCTCAGGTGCCCGGCGCGGCCGAACACGTCGTGGTAGCCGCCGACCGCCCAGGTGAAGTAGCCGCGGGCGGCGGCGATCTCGATGCCCGCCTCGGTGGGCAGGTAGCCGGCGCCGTCGGCCTTGAGGTAGCCGTAGTCGGCGGCGGCGCGCAGCACGGCCTCGGTGCGGGCGGTGTCGCCGCGCTGGGAGGTGGCCGTGGCGGCGGACAGCGCCTCGCCGCGGCCGATCTGCTCCAGCACGCCGATCCGGTCCAGCGCGAAGATCACGTTGGCGGCGATGAAGCCGTTGTAGGCGTCGGTCGACGAGATCGGCGCCGGGGTGACGCCGCGCCAGGTGTCGGGGATGACGGCAGTCTGCATCGGTGTGTCCATTCCTCGTGTGGGCCGGGTCGCGGCCGCTTGGCGTGGTGGTGCGGGGGGTGTCGCGGTGGTGCGGGGTGGTGCGGTGGTGAGGGGAGGCTCAGGGGCGGGGCGTGGGGGCCTGCGCGGGGTCGCGCAGGCGCTGGGCGAGCACCGGGCCGATGACCGCGAGGGCCTCCGGGCCGGTCATCGCGCCGTGGGTGCTGGGCACGTGGTGGACCTCCAGCCGGCCGCCCACGTGGGGCCGCCAGCTCTCGGGGTCGGGGGCGTCGGCCGGGCGGTCCTGGGTGGCGACGAAGACCAGCGCGTCGCCGTCGTAGCCGGGCAGCGGGGCGTCGCCGGCCAGCGCCAGGTTGGCCAGGAAGACCTCGACCACCCGGGCCACCCCGGCGCCGCTCAGCCCGGCCAGCGGGCCGGCGCCGTGCCGGACCAGCTCGGCGTAGCCCGCCTCGTCGGCGGGCCAGTCGGTGATCTCGCCGGCCTGCTGCCCGAGGGACTCCAGGATCGCGGCGAGCAGCGCCGGGTCGCGGTCGGGGGAGCCCTCGGTGGAACGGGGGCGGGAGCCGCCGGTGATCCGGTCGGGGGAGGCGCCGGTGATCCGGGCGTACTCGTCCAGCTCGGGGTAGCCGTCCAGCACGGCGAGCAGGTCGACCCGCTCGCCCTGTTCCCGCAGCAGCGCCGCCACGGCGTGGGCGACCGGGCCGCCGAAGGACCAGCCCAGCAGGGCGTACGGGCCCTCGGGGCGCACCGAGCGCAGTTCGGCCAGGTAGTCGCGGGCCATCTCCGCCAGGCTCGCCGGGTGGCGGGAGAGGTCGGCCAGGCCGGGGGCCTGGAGGCCGTAGATCGGCTGCTCGGCGTCCAGGTGGCGCAGCAGGCCGGTGTACACCCAGCTGATCCCGGCCGCCGGGTGCACGCAGAACAGCGGCGGGCGCGTGCCGCGGGTGCGGATCGGCAGCAGCACCGGGAAGTCCTCCTCGGCGGGGGCGCCGTCCCGGGCCGCGGCCAGCAGGTCGGCCAGCCCGGCGACGGTCGGCGCCCGGAACAGCGCCCGGACGCCGAGTCCGGCGCTGCCGGTCAGCTCGCGCAGCCCGGCGACCAGGCGCCCGGCCAGCAGTGAATGGCCGCCCAGCTCGAAGAAGTTGTCGTCGATGCCGACCCGCTCCAGGCCGAGCACGTCGGCGAACAGCCCGCAGAGCACCTCCTCCAGCGGGGTGCGCGGCGCGCGGCCGCCGCCCGCCCGGCCCGGCTCGGGGGCGGGCAGCGCCCGCTCGTCGAGCTTGCCGTTGGGGGTCAGCGGCAGGCGTTCCAGCGGCACCAGGGCGGCGGGCAGCATGTAGTCCGGCAGCTCGGCGGCCAGGTGGGTGCGCAGCGCGTCCAGGTCCGGCGCCCCGGCGTCCGGGGCCGGCACCAGGTAGCCGACCAGGCGCTTCTCGCCCGGGGCGTCCTCGCGCACCACCACGGCGGCGGAGGCCACTTCGGGACGGCGGCTGAGCACCGAGCCGATCTCGCCCAGCTCGATCCGGAAGCCGCGGATCTTCACCTGGGCGTCGATCCGGCCCAGGTAGTCCAGTTCGCCGGAGGCCGTCCAGCGGGCCAGGTCGCCGGTGCGGTACATCCGGGTGCCGGGGGCGCCGAACGGGTCGGCGACGAAGCGCTCGGCGGTCAGCGCCGGGCGGCCCAGGTAGCCGCGGGCCAGGCCGGCCCCGGCGACGTACAGTTCGCCGGGCACCCCGGCGGGCACCGGGCGCAGCCGGGAGTCCAGCAGGTACAGCCGCAGGTCCGGGATGCCGGCGCCGATCAGCGACCGGGACTGCCCGGCGGCCGTGGCGGTGTCCAGCGGGCGGTAGGAGACGTGCACCGTGGTCTCGGTGATGCCGTACATGTTGACCAGCACCGGCGCGTCCTCGGCGTGCCGCTCGTACCAGGGCGCCAGCCGGGCCAGGTCGAGCGCCTCGCCGCCGAACACCACCCGGCGCAGGGCGAGCCGGGAGCCGAGTTCCGGCTCCTCCTGGTCGGCCTGCATCAACTGGTAGAAGGCGGACGGGGTCTGGTTGAGGACGGTGACCCGCTCGCGCACCAGCAGCTCCAGGAACTCCCGGGGCGAACGGCTGGTCCCGAAGGGCACCACGACCAGGCGGCCGCCGTGCAGCAGCGCGCCCCACAGCTCCCAGACCGAGAAGTCGAAGGCGTAGGAGTGGAACAGGGTCCAGACGTCCTGCGGGCCCGGGGCGAACCAGTGGTCGGTGGCGGCGAACAGCCGGGCGACGTTGCGGTGCGGGATCACCACGCCCTTCGGCCGGCCGGTCGAGCCCGAGGTGTAGATGACGTACGCCGGGTGGTCCGGGCCGAGCGCGGGGGCGGGGGAGGGGGCCTCGGCGGGCGTCCGGGCCAGTTCGGCGGCCGTCCCCGGGGCGTCGAGCAGCAACAAGGGCAGCTGGGGGTCGGGCAGTCGGCCGGCGGCCGCGGTGGTGGTGAGCAGCAGCGCGGGCGCGGAGTCGGCCAGGGTGTAGGCGATCCGGTCGGCCGGGTAGTCCGGGTCGATCGGCACGTAGGCGCCGCCGGCCTTGAGCACCGCGAGCACGGCGACCACCAGCTCCACCGAGCGGGGCAGCGCCAGCGCCACCAGGCGCTCGGGGCCGACGCCGCGGGCGGCGAGGAGCCGGGCCAGCCGGTTCGCCCGGGCGTCCAGTTCGGCGTAGTCGATCCGCTCGTCCTCGTCGACCACCGCCACGGCCTGCGGGGTCCGGGCCGCCTGGGCCGCGAACAGCTCCGGGAGGGTGCGGGGTTCGGCGGCCGTGGGCCGATCGGTGGGCGCGCTCCAGTGGTCCAGGATCAGGGCCCGCTCGGCGGGGTCGAGGATCTCCGCCGCGTCGACCGGGCGGGCCGGGTCGGCCAGCACGGCGGTCAGCAGCCGCTCGAAGCGCTCGCCGACCGCCGTCACCGTGGCCGGGTCGAACAGCTCCTCGGCGAACTCGACGACCACGCCGATCCCGGCCGGGGAACCGTCGGCGGCCAGCCGCTCGCTGAAACCGAAGGCCAGGTCGAACTTGGCGAGTTCGGCCGCCGAGGGCTCCACCCGGGCGGGCAGGCCGGCGAAGTCGAGGGCGGCCTCGGCCTCGGGCCCGGCGGCGAAGGTCAGCATCACCTGGAACAGCGGGTGCCGGGCCGTCGAGCGGGCCGGGTTCAGCACCTCGACCAGCCGCTCGAAGGGCACGTCCTGGTGCTCGAAGGCGTCCAGGTTGGCCTGCCGCACCCGCTCCAGCAGCTCGTGGAAGCTCGGGTCGCCGGAGAGGTCGGCGCGCAGCACCAGGGTGTTGACGAAGAAGCCGATCAGCTCGTCCAGCGCCTCGTCGGTGCGTCCGGCGACCGGGGTGCCGAGCGGGATGTCGGTGCCCGCGCCCAGCCGGCCCAGGGTGGCGGCCAACGCGGCCTGCACCACCATGAACACGCTGGTACGGCTCTCCCGTGCCAACTCGACGACGGAGGCGTGGAGTTCGGCCGAGAGCCGGAACTCCACGGTGTCCCCGCGGCGGGTGGGTGACAGCGGCCGCTTGCGGTCGTAGGGGAGCGTCAGCTCCTCCGGGAGACCGGCCAGTGCCCGCTGCCAGTAGGCGAGTTGGCGGTGCTGGGCGCCGTCCGGGTCGTCCTCCGCGCCGAGCAGCTCGCGCTGCCAGAGGGCGTAGTCGGCGTACTGGACGGGCAGCGGCCGCCAGTCGGGCTCCGCGTTCGCGCGGCGGGCCCGGTAGGCGGTGTCCAGGTCGCGCAGCAGCGGGCCGACGGACCAGCCGTCGCTGACGATGTGGTGCATCAGCACCAGCAGTGCCTGCTCGCCCTGCGGCAGGGAGAACAGCGTGGCCCGCAGCGGGAGTTCGACGGCCAGGTCGAAGGCCTCCCGGCTCGCGGCGGCCAGCGCGGCCCGCAGCTGCGCCTCGTCGGCCACCGTGCGGGTGTGCAGGGCGGGTTCGGCGCTCGGGGCGACCAGCTGGTGCGGCCGGCCGTCGGCGCCGGGGAAGGTGGTGCGCAGCACCTCGTGCCGGGCGACCACGTCGGCCAGGGCGCCGGCCAGGGCGTCGGCGTCCAGGGTGCCGTCGATCCGGAGCACGAGCGGGGTGTTGTAGAGCGCGCTCGGGCCCTCGAACTGGTCGATGAACCAGAGGCGCTGCTGGGCGTGGGAGAGCGGGACCAGCTCCGGGCGCGGCCGGGGCAGCAGCCGGGCGCGGACCGGGCCGGTGCCCTCGCCCAGGTGGCCGGCCAGGGCGGCCACGGTCGGGTGGTCGAAGAGGGCGCGGATGGGGAGTTCGACGTCCAGGGCGGTGCGGATCCGGCTGATCAGCTTGGTGGCGAGCAGGGAGTGGCCGCCCAGGGCGAAGAAGTCGTCGTCGATGCTCAGGGCGGGCAGGCCGAGGGTCTCGGCGAACAGGGCGCACAGGGCCCGTTCGGCGGTGCTGCGGGGGGCGCGGCCCTCGGGGGTGCCGGAGTAGTCGGGGGCGGGCAGGGCGCGGCGGTCCACCTTGCCGTTGGCGGTGACCGGCAGCGCGTCCAGGGTGACGATCGCGGCCGGGACCATGTAGCCGGGCACCCGGTCGGCGAGGAAGGTCCGCAGTTCCCCGGGGGTGGCGTCGCCGGTGACGTAGGCGACCAGGCGCTTGTCCCCGGGCTGGTCCTCGCGGACCGTCGCCACCGCGTGCCCGACCGCCGGGTGGGCGGCCAGCGCCGCCTCCACCTCGGCCGGCTCGATCCGGAAGCCGCGGATCTTCACCTGGTCGTCGGCGCGGCCGAGGAACTCCAGCACGCCGTCCGCGCTCCACCGGACGATGTCGCCGGTGCGGTACATCCGCTCGCCCTTGCCGCCGAACGGGCAGGCCACGAAGCGCTCCGAGGTCAGGCCCGGGCGGCCGACGTAGCCCCGGGCCAGGCCGTTGCCCGCGAGGTACAGCTCACCGGGCACCCCGGCGGGGACGGGCCGCAGGGCGTCGTCCAGCACGTACGCCCGGGTGTTGGCCAGCGGGCGGCCGATCGGCACCACGGCCGGGACGTGCCCGCCGGGCGTCATGGTGAAGGTGGTCTTGATGGCCGTGGTCTCCGTCGGCGCGTACACCGCCACCACGTCCGTCTCCGGGCACGCCCGGAACAGCTGCCGGACGGCCTCCGGGGGCACCACGTCACCGCCGGTCCACACCTGGCGCACCCCGCGGAACGCCTCCGGGGTCTCCTCGGCCATCAGGCGCAGCAGACCGGAGGGCGCCTGCACCAGGGTGACGGCGTGCCGGGTGATGGTCGCGGCCAGCGCGGGGAGGTCGAGCTGTCCGGGGGCGGCCAGCACGATCCGCCCGCCGGTCACCAGCGGGGCCCACACCTCGGTGGTGGAGGCGTCGAAGGCGGTGGGCGAGTGCAGCAGGACGCTCTCGTGGTGGCCCTGGTGGAAGTGCGGGTTGGTGAGCAGGTCGACGACGTTGCGGTGGGTCACCGCGACGCCCTTGGGGAGGCCGGTCGAGCCCGAGGTGTACATCACGTAGAGCAGCTGGCCGGGGTGGGAGCGGCGGCCGGCGGGGGTCTGGGCGTTGGGGGTCCGGGCGGCGGGGGCGAGGCCGGTGGGGGCCTCGGTGACGTCGAGGGCGGTGAGGCCGGTGCCGGTGCCGTCGGTGCCGCTGTCGAGGACCGGGTGGTCGCGGTGGGTCGGGTCGACCAGGACGAGCTGCGCCCGGGTGTCGGCGAGGATGTGCCGCATCCGGTCCAGCGGGTACCGGGCGTCCAGCGGGACGTACGTGCCGCCCGCCTTGGTGACCGCCAGGATCGCCGTCACCAGCTCGGCCGAGCGGTCCATCAGGATCGCGACCGGCTCCTCCACCGCCAGCCCGCGGGCCAGCAGCACGGCGGCCAGGGCGCCCGCCCGGGCGTCGAGTTCGGCGTAGCTCAGCCGCCCGGTGTCGGACACCACGGCCACCGCCTCGGGGGTGGCGGCCGCCCGGGCCTCGAACAGCTCGGACAGCGTGCTGTCGGCGATCGGGACGGCGGTGTCGTTCCAGCCGGTGAGCAGCTGCTCGCGCTCGGCCGGGTCGAGGATCTCGATGGTGCCGATCGGCGCGTCCGGGTCGGTGGCGGCGGCCTCCAGGACGCGCAGCAGGCGCTCGGCGAGGGTGGCGACGGTGGCGTGGTCGAAGAGGTCCGCCGCGTACTCCACGGCCGCGGCCACGCCGAGCGGGGTGCCGTCCGCGTCGTGCTGCTCGGTGAAGTTGAAGTTCAGGTCGAAGTGCGCCTGGGACTCGCCCGCGCCCTCCAGTACCCCGCTGACCCCGCCCAGGGTGAGCGCGGGGGCCGGGCCGCTGCTCACCGTGAGGACGGTCTGGAAGAGCGGGTGGCGGGCCGGGGTGCGGGTGGGGTTGAGCTGTTCGACCAGGCGCTCGAAGGGGAGGTCCTGGTGCTCGAAGGCGTCCAGGGCGGTGCGGCGGACCCGGTCCAGCAGCTCGCGGAAGCCGGGGTCGCCGGAGGTGTCGGTGCGCAGGACGAGGGTGTTGACGAAGAAGCCGACCAGGTCGTCGAGGGCTTCGTCGGTGCGTCCGGCGACGGGGGTGCCGAGCGGGAGGTCGGTGCCGGCGCCGAGCCGGGTGTACAGCGCGGCGACGGCGGCCTGCACGACCATGAACAGGCTGGCCCGGTTGGCAGCGGCCAACTCGCTGAGCCGTCGGTGCAGTTCGGCGTCCAGCCGGTACTCCACCGTCCCGGCCCGGTGGCTAGGGGCGGCCGGTCGCGGCCGGTCGTACGGGAGCGCCAGCTCCTCCGGGAGCTCGGCCAGGGCCTGCTTCCAGTGGGCGAGTTGGGTGTGCTGGGCGCCGTCCTGGTCGTCCGCGGTGCCGAGCAGGCCGCGCTGCCAGAGGGTGTAGTCGGCGTACTGGACGGGCAGCGGCCGCCAGCCGGGTTCCGTGTGGGCCAGGCGGGCCCGGTAGGCGGTGTCCAGGTCGCGCAGCAGCGGGCCGACGGACCAGCCGTCGCTGGCGATGTGGTGCAGCAGGACGACCAGGGCGTGCCGTTCGGCGTTCAGGGAGAACAGCGAGACCCGGATCGGCAGGTCCTCGGCGAGCCGGAACACCGCGCCGGTGGCCTCGGCGACGGCGGCGCGCAGCTGCGCCTCGTCGGCCACCGTGCGGGTGTGCAGGGCGGGTTCGGCGTGCGCGGCGATCAGCTGGTGCGGCCGGCCGTCGGTGGCCGGGAAGGTGGTGCGCAGCACCTCGTGGCGGGCGACCACGTCGGTCAGGGCCCCGGCCAGGGCCTCGGGGTCGATCTCTCCGCTGAGGTGGGCGACGAACGGGGTGTTGTAGAGCGCGCTCGGGCCCTCGAACTGGTCGATGAACCACAGGCGTTGCTGGGCGGGGGAGAGCGGCACCAGGGCGGGCCTGGCCTGCGGGCGCAACGCCGGGCGGGCCGGGGTGTCGACGGTCGGCAGGGTGGTGGCCAGGGCGGCGACGGTGGGGTGGTCGAAGAGGGCGCGGAGGGGGAGTTCGACGTCCAGGGCGGTGCGGATCCGGCTGATCAGCTTGGTGGCGAGGAGGGAGTGGCCGCCGAGGGCGAAGAAGTCGTCGTCGATGCCGAGGGCGGGCAGGCCGAGGGTCTCGGCGAACAGGGCGCAGAGGGTCTGCTCGGTGCTGGTGCGGGGGGCGCGGCCCTCGGGGGTGCCGGTGTAGTCGGGGGCGGGCAGGGCGCGGCGGTCGACCTTGCCGTTGGGGGTGACGGGGAGGGCGTCGAGGACGAGGACGGCGGCCGGGACCATGTAGCCGGGGAGGCGCTCGCCTGCGAAGGCGCGCAGTTCGCCGGGGGTGGCGTCGCCGGTGACGTAGGCGACCAGGCGTTTGTCGCCGGGCCGGTCCTCGCGGACCAGAGCGAGGGCCTGGCGGACGGCGGGGTGGGCGGTGAGGGCGGCCTCGACCTCGCCGAGCTCGATCCGGAAGCCGCGGATCTTGACCTGGTCGTCGGCGCGGCCGAGGAACTCCAGCACGCCTTCGGTGGTGCGGCGGACGAGGTCGCCGGTGCGGTACATCCGGCTGCCGGGGGCGCCGTAGGGGTCGGCGACGAAGCGTTCGGCGGTGAGGGCCGGGCGGCCGACGTAGCCCCGGGCCAGGCCGTGTCCGGTGACGTAGAGCTCGCCGGGGACGCCGACCGGGACGGGCCGCAGGGCGTCGTCCAGCACGTAGGCCCGGGTGTTGGGGAGCGGGCGGCCGATCGGGACGCTGTCCGGCACCTCGGCCGCGGTGGTCATCCGGTGGTGGGTGGCGAAGGTGGTGGTCTCGGTCGGGCCGTAGCCGTCGACCACGGCCAGGCCGGGGCAGGCGGTCATGACGCGGCGGACGGCGGCGGCGGAGACCACGTCGCCACCGGTCCACACCTCCCGGAGGCCGGTGAAGAGGGTCGGCGCCTCGGTGGCCATGACGTTGAACAGTCCGGCGGTGAGCCAGGCGGCGGTGACGCCACCGCGCTGGAGGGTGTCGGTGAGTTCGGTGACGCCGAGGCGTCCGGGCGGGGCGAGGACGAGACGGCCGCCGGAGAGGAGCGGGGCCCAGAGTTCGTAGGTGGAGGCGTCGAAGGCGGTGGGCGAGTGGACCAGGACGCGTTCGTGGGCGCCGCCCGCGAAGGTGCCGCCGAGGGCGAGGTCGACGACGGAGCGGTGGGTGACGCCGATGCCCTTCGGCGTGCCGGTGGAGCCGGAGGTGTGCATCACGTAGGCCAACTGCTCGCCAGTGGGCACGAGTTCGAGGTTGGCGGCTCGTTCCTCGCCGACGGTGAGGGTGGTCAGTCCGGCCAGTGCGGGGTGGTCGCGGTCGGTGACGGCGATCCGGGCGCCCGCGTCGGCGAGGACGGCCGCGAGGCGCTCCTGCGGTTGGGCGTCGTCCAGCGGGACGTAGCTGCCGCCGGCCTTGAGCACCGCGAGCAGGGCGATGACCAGGGCGGGGGAGCGCTCCAGCAGCAGGGCGACTGGGGTCTCGGTGCCGACGCCCGCCTCGGCCAGGCGCAGCGCCAGGCCGTTGGCCCGGGCGTTGAGTTCGGCATACGTCAGCTCGGTGGAGCCCGCGACCAGGGCGATCGCCTCGGGCGTCGCGGCGGCCCGGGCCTCGAACAGCTCGGGCACGGTGCCCGCCGGAAGCTGCGCCACCGGCCCGTGCGAGCCGGAGAGCAGCTGCTCACGCTCGGCCGGGTCGAGGATCTCGATGGTGCCGATCGGCGCGTCCGGGTCGGTGACGGCGGCCCGGAGGACGCGCAGCAGGCGCTCGGCGAGGGTGGTGACGGTGGCGTGGTCGAAGAGGTCCGCCGCGTACTCCACCGCGCCGGAGAGGCCGCCCGGTACGCCTGGTCCGCCCGGTCCGGCCGAATCGCTCAGCTCGGCGAAGCCGAAGGAGAGGTCGAACTTGGCCACGTTGAGGTCGAACTCCAGCTCGCCGCACGGGAGACCGCCGAAGGTCTGCGGCGCCTTCGCCTGGTTCTCCAGGGCGATGAGGGTCTGGAAGAGCGGGTGGCGAGCCGGGGTGCGGGTGGGGTTGAGCTGTTCGACCAGGCGCTCGAAGGGCACGTCCTGGTGCTCGAAGGCGTTGAGGTCGGACTGCCGTACCCGGTCCAGGAGTTCGCGGAAGCTGGGGTCGCCGGAGGTGTCGGTGCGCAGCAGGAGGGTGTTGACGAAGAAGCCGACCAGGTCGTTGAGCGCCTCGTCGGTGCGTCCGGCGACGGGGGTGCCGAGCGGGAGGTCGGTGCCGGCGCCGAGGCGGGTGTAGAGGGTGGCGACGGCGGCTTGCAGGACCATGAACAGGCTGGCCCGGTTGGCGGTGGCCAACTCGCCCAGCCGCTGGTGCAGTTCGGCGTCGACGGTGAACTCGACCAGCTCGCCCCGGTGGCTCGGCGCGGCCGGTCGCGGCCGGTCGTAGGGCAGCGCCAGTTCCTCCGGCGCGTCGGCCAGGGACGCCTGCCAGAAGGCGAGTTGCCGCCCGATCAGGCTGTCCCGGTCCTCCTCGTCGCCGAGGAGTTCGCGCTGCCAGAGGGTGTAGTCGGCGTACTGGACGGGCAGCGGCTCCCACGAGGGCGCGTCTCCGTGGTAGCGGGCCCGGTAGGCCTCGCCCAGGTCGCGGAAGAGCGGGGCGACGGACCAGCCGTCGCTGGCGATGTGGTGGAGCAGGAGCAGCAGCACGTGCCGCTCGTCGGGCAGCGAGAACAGCGCCGCCCGGAGGGGCAGTTCGGTGGCGAGGTCGAAGGCGTGCGCGTTCGCCCGGTCCAGCAGCCCGGCCAGCTCGGTCTCGTCGGCGACGGTGGTGACGGTCAGGGTGGGCTCGACGGAGTCGGTGACCAGCTGGTGGGGCTGCCCGTCGGCGACCGGGAAGAGGGTGCGCAGCACCTCGTGCCGGGCCAGCAGGTCGTGCAGGGCGGCGGTCAGGGCCCCGGTGTCGACCGGGCCGGTGAGCCGGAGCGCGAAGGGGGTGTTGTAGAGGGCGCTCGGGCCCTCGAACTGGTCGATGAACCAGAGGCGTTGCTGGGCGTAGGAGAGCGGTACCGGCTCAGGGCGGGTGCGCGCCGTCAGCCCGGCCCGGCCCGGGGTGGTGTCCGCGCCGAGGTGCTGGGCGAGGGCGGCGATGGTGGGGTGGTCGAAGAGGGTGCGCAGGGGGAGTTCGGTGCCGAGGGCGGTGCGGATGCGGCTGGTGAGCCGGGTGGCGAGGAGGGAGTGCCCGCCCAGGTCGAAGAAGTTGTCGTCGATGCTCGGCTCGGCGGTTCCGAGGACCTCGGCGAAGAGCGCGCACAGGGTCTGCTCGGTGGCGTTGCGGGCCGCCCGGCCGGGGGTGGCGGCGGAGTAGTCGGGGGCGGGGAGGGCGCGGCGGTCGACCTTGCCGTTGGAGTTGACCGGGAGGGCGGTCAGCGTCACGACGGCGGCGGGGACCATGTAGCCGGGCAGCCGGTCGGTGACGAAGGCGCGCAGCTCGTCGAGCGGGGCGTCGCCGGTGACGTAGGCGACCAGGCGCTTGTCACCGGGCTGGTCCTGGCGGACCGTCGCGAAGGCCTGCCGGACGGCCGGGTGGGCGGCGAACGCGGCCTCCACCTCGGCGAGTTCGATCCGGAAGCCGCGGACCTTGACCTGGTCGTCCGTTCGACCGACGAACTCCAGTTCTCCTGTGGTGGTCCAGCGGGCGAGGTCGCCGGTGCGGTACATCCGGCTGCCGGGCGCGCCGTGCGGGTCGGCGACGAAGCGTTCGGCGGTGAGGGCGGGGCGGCCGACGTAGCCGCGGGCCAGGCCGTGCCCGGCGAGGTAGAGCTCGCCGGGGACGCCGACCGGGACCGGCCGCAGGGCGTCGTCGAGGACGTACACCCGGCTGTTGGGCAGCGGCCGGCCGATCGGCACCACGGCGGCCGGCACCTCGGCGGGGGAGGTCATCGCGCGGAGGGTGGCGAAGGTGGTGGCCTCGGTCGGGCCGTAGGCGTTCACCACCTTCAGCCCGGGGCAGGCTTCCAGGACGCGTCGCATGGCCGCCGGTGAGGCGATGTCCCCGCCGGTCCAGACCTCGCGCATCCCGGCGAAGGACTGCGGGGCCTCGGTGGCCAGCACGTTGAACAGGCCTGCGGTGATGAAGGCGCCGGAGACCTGCTGCCGGCCGAGCAGGTCGGCGAGTTCGGTGACGCCGAGCCGCCCGGGCGGGGCGATGACGAGACGGCCGCCGGAGAGCAGCGGGGCCCAGAACTCGTAGGTGGAGGCGTCGAAGGCGGTGGGGGAGTGCACCGCGACCCGGGCGAGGTGCTCCCCGGTGAAGGCCCCGCCGAGGGCGAGGTCGACGATCGCGCGGTGGGTGATGCCGATGCCCTTGGGGGTGCCGGTGGAGCCGGAGGTGTGCATGACGTAGGCCAACCGCGCGTCCGGGATGGCGAGTTCGAGGTTCTCCGCGGTCTCCTCGCCGACCGCGAGGGTGGTCAGCCCGGTCAGCGCGGGGTGGTCGCGGTCGGTGACGGCGATCCGGGCGCCCGCGTCGGCGAGCACGGCCGCGAGGCGCTCCTGCGGTTGGGCGTCGTCCAGCGGGACGTAGCTGCCGCCGGCCTTGAGCACCGCCAGCAGGGCGACGGCCAGGGCGGGGGAGCGCTCCAGCAGCAGGGCGACGGGGGTCTCGGTGCCGACGCCCGCCTCGACCAGGCGCAGCGCCAGGCCGTTGGCCCGGGCGTTGAGTTCGGCGTACGTCAGCTCGGTGGAGCCCGCGACCAGGGCGACGGCCTCGGGCGTCGCGGCGGCCTGCGCCTCGAACAGCTCGGGCACGGAACCGGCCGGAAGCTGCGCCACCGGCCCGTGCCGGCCGGTCAGCAGGTCCTCGCGCTCGGCCGGGTCGAGGATCTCGATGGTGCCGATCGGCGCGTCCGGGTCGGCGGCGGCCGCCCGCAGCACCCGGGCGAGGCGCTCGCCGAGGGTGGCGGCGGTGGTGTGGTCGAAGAGGTCCGCCGCGTACTCCACCGCGCCGGTCAGGCCGTTGGCGACGCCCTGCGCGTCGTGCTGCTCGACGAAGGCGAAGGACAGGTCGAACTTGGCGAGGTGCTGGTCGAGGACGTGTTCCCGGCAGGCGAGCCCGGCGAAGTCGGCGGGGAGGTCCTCGTCGCTGTCCAGCGTCAGCATGGTCTGGAAGAGCGGGTGGCGGGCCGGGACGCGGGCCGGGTTGAGCTGTTCGACCAGGCGCTCGAAGGGCACGTCCTGCTGGTCGAAGGCGTCCAGGTCGAGGAGGCGCACGCGCGCCAGCAGCTCGCGGAAGCTGGGGTCGCCGGTGGTGTCGGTGCGCAGGACGAGGGTGTTGACGAAGAAGCCGACCAGCTCGTCCAGGCCCTCGTCGGTGCGCCCGGCCACCGCGGTGCCCAGCGGGAGGTCGGTGCCGGCGCCGAGCCGGGTGTACAGCGTGGCGACGGCGGCCTGGAGGACCATGAACAGGCTGGCCCGTTCCTTCGCCGCCAACTCGGCCAGGTCCGCGTACAGTTCGGCGTCCAGGGCGAGTTCGGCGGCGCCGCCGAGCCGGGTGGGCGCGGCGGGTCGCGGCCGGTCGTAGGGGAGGGCCAGCTCCTCCGGGGCCTCGGCCAGGGCGCGCTGCCAGTGGGCGAGTTGGGTGGCGACCACGCTCTCCGGGTCGTCCTCCTCGCCGAGGAGTTCGCGTTGCCAGAGGGTGTAGTCGGCGTACTGGACGGGCAGCGGCTCCCACTGCGGCGCGGCGCCGGTGAGGCGGGCCCGGTAGGCGGTGTCCAGGTCGCGGAAGAGCGGGGGGACGGACCAGCCGTCGCTGGCGATGTGGTGCATCAGGACCAGCAGCACGTGCTCCTCGGCGGAGAGCGAGAACAGCGTGCAGCGGATGGGCAGTTCGGTCGCGAGGTGGAAGACGTGCCCGGCCGCGGCGGTGAGCCGGGCGGTCAGCTCGGCCTCGTCGGCGACCGGGACGGCGGCCACCTCGACGGCGGTGACGGCGGGGCTCTGCGGCTCGGCGATCGACTGCTGCGGGCGGCCGTCGACGGCGGGGAAGGTGGTGCGCAGCACCTCGTGCCGGGCGAGCACGTCGCGCAGCGCGAGGGTGAGGACGGCGGCGTCGAGCCCACCGGTCAGCCGGACGGCGAACGGGGTGTTGTAGAGCGCGCTCGGGCCCTCCAGCTGTTCGATGAACCACAGCCGCTGCTGCGCGAACGACAACGGGATCACGGTCTGCCTCCGACGGATGACGTGCTGAGTGGGGACTGGGCGTTCGGGCCACCGGGGACGGCCGGTGGCCCGCGCGACCTGCGACGAGCGGTGAGCTGCGGGGACCCGCGAGGACCGGGGAGGCCCTACGCCGGACCGCCGGGCCGGCGCATCGGCCGGAGGGCGGGCCGGGCCTTGCGGGCCGCGGGCAGCGCGTCGGCGAGCTCGCCGACCGTGGGGTGGTCGAAGAGGGTGCGGATCGTCATCTCGACGCCCAGGGCGGTGCGGATCCGGCTCACCAGCTTGGTGGCGAGGAGCGAGTGGCCGCCGAGGTCGAAGAAGTCGTCGTCGATGCTGACCGTGCCCAGCCCGAGCACCTGGGCGAACTGCTCGCACAGGCTCCGCTCCTGGGTGGTGCGGGGGGCGCGGCCCTCGGGGGCGCCGCTGTAGTCGGGGGCGGGCAGGGCGCGGCGGTCGACCTTGCCGTTGGCGGTGACGGGGAGGGCGTCGAGGACGAGGACGGCGGCCGGGAGCATGTAGCCGGGGAGGCGGTCGGTGACGAAGGCGCGCAGTTCGCCAGGGGTGGCGTCGCCGGTGACGTAGCCGACCAGGCGTTTGTCGCCGGGCCGGTCCTCGCGGACCAGGGCGAGGGCCTGGCGGACGGCGGGGTGGGCGGTGAGGGCGGCTTCGACCTCGCCGAGCTCGATCCGGAAGCCGCGGATCTTGACCTGGTCGTCGGCGCGGCCGAGGAACTCCAGCACGCCGTCCGACCGGCGCCGGACGATGTCGCCGGTGCGGTACATCCTCTCGCCCTTGCCGCCGTACGGGCAGGCGACGAAGCGCTCGGCGGTGAGCGCCGGGCGGCCGAGGTAGCCGCGGGCCAGACCGGCTCCGGCGAGGAAGAGCTCGCCGGGGACGCCGACCGGGACGGGCTGGAGGCCGTCGTCCAGGACGTACGCCCGGGTGTTCGCCATCGGCCGGCCGATCGGCACCGTGTCCGGCACCGAATCGGCGGCGGGCAGCGGCAGTTGGGTCGCGCAGAGGGTGATCTCGGTCGGGCCGTAGAGCACCCGCACGCCGATCCCGGGGACGGCCGCCAGCACCCTGCGCACGGCGGGCGCGGAGACCACGTCCCCGCCGGTCAGCACCTCGCGCACCCCGGCGAAGACGCCCGGGTCCTCCTCGGCGATGACCCGGAACAGGCCGGCGGTGACGTGCACGTGGGTGAGTCCGTGCGTCCGGACCAGCGCGCCGATCGCGGCCGCGTCCAGGTCGCCCGCCGGGGCGACGACCACCTGGCCGCCGGAGAGCAGCGGCGCCCAGATCTCGTAGGTCGAGGCGTCGAAGGCGTGCGGGGCGTGGAACAGCACCCGCAGCCCGTCGGGGTGCTGCCAGCACGGGTCGGTGGCGAGCTGGACGACGTCCCGGTGGGTGATGGCGATGCCCTTGGGCACTCCGGTGGAGCCGGAGGTGAACATCACGTAGGCGAGCTGTTCCGGGTGGACGGCGGGGCGGTGGGAGCGCCGCCGCAGCGGGCCGTCGAAGCGCTCCGGGGTGAGCGTCAGGACGGGGCAGGGGGCGTCGGCCGCGAGCGGGTGGTCGCGGTGGGCCGCGTCGACCAGGACGAGCGCCGCCCCGGTCTCGGCGGTGATCTGCCGCAGCCGCTCGGCCGGGTGCCGGTCGTCCAGCGGGACGTAGCTGCCGCCGGCCTTGAGGACGGCCAGCAGGGCGGTCAGCAGCTCGGCGGAGCGGTCCATCAGCAGGACCACCGGGGTGTCGGTGCCGACGCCCGCGTCGGCGAGGTCGGCGGCCAGGTGCTCGGCCCGGGCGTCGAGTTCGGCGTAGCTCAGCCGTCCGCCGTCGGTGACCACGGCCACCGCGTCGGGGGTGGCGGCGGCCCGGGCCTCGAACAGCTCGGGCAGGGTCGCGTCCGGGACGGGGAGCGCGGTGTCGTTCCAGCCGGTGAGCAGCTGCTCGCGCTCGGCCGGGTCGAGGATCTCGACGGTGCCGATCGGCGCGTCGGGGTCGGCCGCGACGGCGCGCAGCACCCGCAGCAGGCGCTCGGCGAGCGCGCCGGCGGTGGCCGGGTCGAAGAGGTCGGTCGCGTACTCGATCGCCACCGTCAGACCCGCCTGCGGGCCCTGTTCGGTGAAGCGGAAGGACAGGTCGAACTTGGCGACGTCCAGTTCGAAGGGGTGCTCGGCGCAGGCCAGGTCGCCGAAGGCGGTGGGGACGGCCGCGCGGCTCTCCAGGGCGATGAGCGTCTGGAAGAGCGGGTGGCGGGCCGGGGTGCGGGTGGGGTTGAGCTGTTCGACCAGGCGCTCGAAGGGGAGGTCCTGGTGGTCGAAGGCGTCCAGGTCGGTGCGGCGGACGCGGTCGAGGAGTTCGCGGAAGCCGGGGTTGCCGGAGGTGTCGGTGCGCAGCAGGAGGGTGTTGACGAAGAAGCCGACCAGGTCGTCCAGGGCTTCGTCGGTGCGTCCGGCGACGGGGGTGCCGAGCGGGAGGTCGGTGCCGGCGCCGAGGCGGGTGTAGAGGGTGGCGACGGCGGCTTGCAGGACCATGAACAGACTGGCCTGCCGATCGGCGGCCAACTCGGCCAGCGCGGCGTGGAGTTCGGCGTCGACGACGGCCGTGGCCAGGCCGCCGCGGTGAGTCGGCGCGGCCGGGCGCGGGCGGTCGTAGGGCAGCGCCAGTTCTTCCGGGGCGTCCGCCAGGGCCTGCTGCCAGTGGGCGAGTTGGGCGCTCAGCAGGGCGCTGGGCTGCTCCTGGTCGCCGAGCAGCTCGCGCTGCCAGAGGGCGTAGTCGGCGTACTGGACGGGCAGCGGCCGCCAGTCGGGTTCCGTGTGGGCGTGGCGGGCCCGGTAGGCGGTGGCGAGGTCGCGGAAGAGCGGGGCGACCGACCAGCCGTCGGCGGCGATGTGGTGCATCAGGACCAGCAGGACGTGCTCGTCGTGCGGCAGGGAGAACAGCGTGGCGCGGACGGGCAGGTCGCGGGCGAGGTCGAAGACCTCCCGGCCGGCCTCGGCCAGGGCGGTGCGCAGCGCTTCCTCGTCGGCCACCGGCACGGCCCGCAGGGGGAGTTCGGGGGCTTCGGTGACCAGCTGGTGCGGCCGGCCGTCGGTGGTCGGGACGAGGGTGCGCAGCACCTCGTGCCGGGCCACCACGTCGCGCAGCGCCAGTTCCAGGGCGGAGTGGTCGACCGCGCCGGTGAGCCGGACCGCGACGGGCGTGTTGTAGAGCGCGCTCGGGCCCTCGAACTGCTCGATGAACCAGAGGCGTTGCTGGGCGGGGGAGAGCGGCACCAGGGCGGGCCTGGCCTGCGGGCGCAGCGCCGGGCGGGCCGGGGTGTCGACGGTCGGCAGGGCGGCGGCCAGGGCGGCCACGGTCGGGCGGTCGAAGAGGGTGCGGATCGGCAGCTCCGCGCCCAGGGCGGCGCGGATCCGGCTGGCCAGCTTGGTGGCGAGCAGGGAGTGGCCGCCCAGGTCGAAGAAGTCGTCGTCGATGCTCACCGAGGCCAATCCGAGGACCCCGGCGAAGAGTTCGCACAGCGCCCGCTCGGCCCCGGTGCGCGGGGCGCGGCCCTCGGGGGTGCCGGTGTAGTCGGGGGCGGGGAGGGCGCGGCGGTCGACCTTGCCGTTGGGGGTGACGGGCAGCGCGTCCAGGGTGACGATCGCGGCCGGGAGCATGTAGCCGGGCAGCCGGTCGGTGACGAAGGCGCGCAGTTCGTCGAGCGGGGCGTCGCCGGTGACGTAGGCGACCAGGCGCTTGTCGCCGGGCCGGTCCTCGCGGACCACGGCGACGACCTGGCCGACGGCGGGGTGGGCGGTGAACGCGCTCTCGACCTCGCCGAGTTCGATCCGGAAGCCGCGCAGCTTGATCTGGTCGTCCGCTCGACCGGCGAACTCCAGTTCTCCTGTGGTGGTCCAGCGGGCGAGGTCGCCGGTGCGGTACATCCGGCTGCCGGGGGCGCCGTAGGGGTCGGCGACGAAGCGTTCGGCGGTGAGGGCGGGGCGGCCGACGTAGCCGCGGGCCAGGCCGTGTCCGGCGAGGTAGAGCTCGCCGGGGACGCCGACCGGGACGGGCCGCAGACCGCTGTCGAGGACGTAGGCCCGGGTGTTGGGGAGCGGGCGGCCGATCGGGACGCTGTCCGGTACCTCGGCCGGGGTGGTCATCCGGTGGTGGGTGGCGAAGGTGGTGGTCTCGGTGGGGCCGTAGCCGTTCACCACCCGCAGTCCGGGGCAGTGCTCCAGCACCCGGCGCAGCGCGACCGGCGAGACGACGTCCCCGCCCGTCCACGCCTCGCGCAGCCCGGCGAAGGCCTGCGGCGCCTCGGCGGCCAGCACGTTGAACAGGCCGACCGTCATCCAGGCGGCGGTGACGCCGCCGCGCTGGAGGGTGTCGGTGAGTTCGGTGACGCCGAGTCGCCCGGGCGGGGCGAGGACGAGGCGGGCGCCGGAGAGCAGGGGGGCCCAGAGTTCGTAGGTGGAGGCGTCGAAGGCGGTGGGGGAGTGGACCAGGACGCGTTCGTGGGCGCCGCCCGCGAAGGTGCCGCCGAGGGCGAGGTCGACGACGGAGCGGTGGGTGACGCCGATGCCCTTCGGTGTCCCGGTCGAACCCGAGGTGTGCATCACATAGGCCAACTGGGCGGCACGCAAGGGGAGATCGAGATTGGCGGCACGTTCCTCGCCGACCGCGAGGGTGGTCAGCCCGGCCAGTGCGGGGTGGTCGCGGTCGGTGACGGCGATCCGGGCGCCCGCGTCGGTGAGCACGGCCGCCAGGCGCTCCTGCGGTTGGGCGTCGTCCAGCGGGACGTAGCTGCCGCCGGCCTTGAGCACCGCGAGCAGGGCGATGACCAGGGCGGGGGAGCGCTCCAGCAGCAGGGCGACCGGCGTCTCCGCCCCGACTCCGGCCTCGGCCAGGCGCAGGGCCAAACCGTTGGCCCGGGCGTTGAGTTCGGCGTACGACAGCTCGGTGGTACCCGCGACCAGGGCGACCGCCTCGGGCGTCGCGGCGGCCTGGGCCTCGAACAGCTCGGGGACGCTCCCCGAGGGCAGCTCCGCCGCCGGCCCGTGCCCGCCCGCCAGCAGTCGCTCGCGCTCGTCACCGGTCAACACCTCGACGGTGCCGAGGAGTTCGGCCGGGTCGGCGACGATCCGGTCGAGCAGGGCGAGGAAGCGGTCCAGCAGCGTACGGGCCTCGGCGGGGCCGAAGGCGTCCGGCTGGTGGTCCAGCCGCAGCTGGAGGCCGTCGCCCGGGGTGAGGGCGAGCAGCAGCGGGTAGTGGGCGCTGTCGACGTCCTCGACCAGGGTGACCTGGGTGGCGCCGCTCGGGTCGGCCGCGTCCAGGGCGGACGGGTCGGGGTAGTTGCCGTACACCGTGACGGTGTCGAACAGGCTGCCCAGTCCCGCGAGTTGCTGGATCTCGGTGAGGCTGAGGTGCTGGTGGTCCAGCAGTGCGGACTGCTCGTGCTGGAGGCGCAGCAGCAGTTGCCCCCAGGACTCGGCCGGGTCGAGGGTGACCCGCACCGGCACGGTGTTGATGAGCAGGCCCATCATCCGCTCGACGCCAGGCAGGTCGTGCGGCCGGCCGGAGACGGTGGTGCCGAAGAGCACGTCGGTGCGGCCGGTGAGCCGGGCCAGCAGGACGCCCCAGGCGGCCTGGACGAGGGTGTTGAGGGTGACGCCGTAGCGGCGGGCGGTGCGGCCGAGCGCCTCGGTGGCCGCCGGGGTGAGGCCGGTGTGCAGGCGCAGCGGCAGGTGCGGGGAGTGGGTGGTGCGGCCGGGGGCGAGCAGGGTGGGCTCGTCCACGCCCGCGAGGGCCCGGGCCCAGGCGGTGCGGGCGGCGGCGCCGTCGCGCCGGGTGATCCAGCGCAGGTACTCCCGGTAGGGGGCGGCCGGGGGCAGCGGCTGCCGGAAGTAGAGGGCCCAGAGTTCCTCGGCGAACAGCGGGGTGGACCAGCCGTCCAGCAGGATGTGGTGGGCGGCGGCGATCAGCCGGTGCCGGCCGGGGGCGAGGGTGAGCAGGGTGTAGCGCAGCAGCGGCGGCCGGGTGAGGTCGAAGCGGCGGCCGTACTCGGCGGCGGCGATCCGGTCGGCCTCGGCCTCCGGGTCGGCGTGGCCCGTCAGGTCGAGGACGGTGAAGGGCAGTGCGGCTCGGTCCGGGACGGCCTGGACGGGCGGTCCGTCGGGGCGCTGGTGGAAGCCGGCCCGGAGGTTGGGCTGGCGCAGCAGCAGGGCCTCGGCGGCGGCGCGCAGCCGGTCGGCGTCGACCGGGCCGGTGAGGTCGAAGGTGCAGACCGAGGTGTAGACGTCGGCGCCGTCGGTGTCGTACGCGGCGTGGAAGGCCATGCCCTGTTGCAGCGGGGAGGTCGGCCAGACGTCCACCAGCTGTGCGGGGGCGTGGAGTTCGGCGAGCCGGTCGATCTCGTCCTGGTCGAGGGCGACGAGCGGGAAGTCGGCGGGGGTGTGCCCGCCGGCGTCCGGCCGTTCGGCGTGCTCGGCGAGGGCGCGCAGGGCGGTGAACCAGGCCTCGGCGAGGGCCCGCACCCGCTCCTCGTCGAGCAGTTCGCCGGCCCAGGACCACTGGGCGACCAGCAGCGGGCCCTGCGGGGTGTCGACGGTGGTGGCGTCCAGGCCCAGCACCCGGCCGAGCGCGAGGTCGGGGGCGGCGCCCTCGGTCATCGCCTCGGCCCCGGCGTGAACGTCGTCGGCGCTGACGCCCTCGGGCTGGAAGCGGCCCAGGTAGTTGAACTCGACCTGGGGGCTGGCGTGTTCGGCGAGCACCTCGGCGGTGGCCGGGTTGAGGTGGCGCAGCAGGCCGTAGCCGATGCCGTTGTCGGGGACGGCGCGCAGCTGCTCCTTCACCAGGCCGAGGGCCCGGCCGAGCGCCGGTCCGGCGGTGGTGACCTCGGCCCAGGTGAGCGGGCCGGGGGCGAGCCGGACGGGGTAGACGGAGGTGAACCAGCCGGCGGTGCGGTGCAGGTCGACGCCCTCGACCACCTCCTCGCGGCCGTGCCCCTCGACGTTCACCAGTACGGCGCCGTCGGGGTCCGTCGCGTCGCCGCGCCAGTGGGTGAGGGCGAGCGCCAGCGCCGTCAGCAGGACGTCGTTGACCTGGGCGTGGTAGGCGGCGGTGACCTCGGTCAGCAGGGCCCGGGTGGTGTCGGCGGGGAGCACGACGCGCATGGTGCCGCCGGTGGCGTAGGTGTCCTTCGCCTGGTCCAGGGGGCGGGCGCCGAGCAGCGGGTCCGGGGTGGCCAGTGCGGCCTGCCAGTACGGGAGTTCGGCGGCCCGGCGGTCGCTGCGGGCCTCGGCGGTGAGCCGCTGGGCCCAGCGCCGGAAGGAGGTGGGCACCGGCGGGAGCTCGGGGGTGCGGCCCGCGCGGGCGGCGGTGAGCGCGGCGAGCAGGTCCTCCTCGACGATCCGCCAGGTGACGCCGTCCACCACCAGGTGGTGGATCACCAGCAGCAGCCGGGCGGGCCGGTCCGGGCCGGCCTCGAAGCGGACGGCCCGGAGCATCCGGCCGTCCTCGGGCGAGAGCCGGTCGCGGGCGGCCTCGGTGGCGGCGCGCAGGGCGTCCGGGTCGGCCGGGCCGGGGACGCTGCTCAGCACCTCCTCGGCGGGGACGGCCCCGGGGGCGGGGACGTGCAGCGTCCAGGGGCGTTCGGCGAGCGGGGAGGTGCGGGCGCGCAGCAGGTCGTGGTGGTCGAGCAGCGCCTGGAGGGCCGTGGTGAGGTCCCGCTGCCCGGTCCCGGCGGGGAGGGTGAGCAGGGTGGACTGGTAGAAGCTGCCGACGGCGCCGCGCTGCTCGGACAGCCAGTGCACGATCGGGGTGGGCGGCACCTCGCCGAGGCCGGCGCCGGGCGGCTCGACGGCGACCGGGCCCTTCAGCGGGCGGGCGAGCAGGGCCAGCGCCTCGACGCTGGGCGCCTCGAAGACGGCGCGGGGGGTGAGCCGGAGTCCGGCCTGCCGGGCCCGGGAGACCAGTTGGATGGCGACGATGGAGTCGCCGCCGAGCTCGAAGAAGGAGTCGGCGACCCCGACCCGGGGCAGCCCGAGCACCTCGGCGAAGAGCCGGGCGAGGGCGTGCTCCACCTCGCCGGCCGGGGCCCGGCCGCCCTCCTCGGCGGTGCCGAGCGCGGGCGCGGGCAGGGCGCGCTTGTCCACCTTGCCGTTGGGCGTCAGCGGCATCCGGTCCAGCACCACGACGACGGGCACCATGTGGTCGGGCAGCTGCCCGGCGCAGTGGGCGCGCAGCTCGGCCGGGTCGGCGGTGCCGACGGTGTAGCCGACCAGCCGGCGCTCGCCCGGGCGGTCCTCGCGGACCAGTACCACGGCCTGGCGGACGCCGGGGTGGGCGGAGAGGGTCTGCTCGATCTCGCCGAGCTCGACCCGGAAGCCGCGGATCTTCACCTGGTCGTCGGCCCGGCCGAGGAAGTCCAGCTGGCCGTCGGGGCGGAGGGTGCCGAGATCGCCGGTGCGGTACATCCGCTCGCCGGGCGCGCCGAAGGGGCAGGCGACGAAGCGGTCGGCGGTCAGGCCGGGGCGGCCCAGGTAGCCGCGGGCCAGGTGCGGGCCGGAGACGTACAGTTCGCCGACGGTGCCCGGCTCCACCGGGCGCAGCCGCTCGTCCAGCAGGTGGATCCGCACGTCCTGGCAGGGGTGGCCGATCGGGGGCTGCTCGGTGCCGGTGAGCGGCTCGCTCATGGTGACGATGACGGTGGTCTCGGTCGGCCCGTAGCTGTTGAGCATCAGCCGGTCCCGGCCGAGCCGGGCGGCCAGTTCGCGCGGGATGGCCTCGCCGCCGCCGATCAGGGTGCGCAGGGTCGGCAGCGGGGCGTCCGGCAGGGTGGCGGCCATCGCGGTGGCGACGTCGGCGTGGGTGACGCCGTACCGGTCGATCAGCTCGGCCAGCGCCTCGCCGACCAGCTGGCTCTGCTCGCGGGGGAGGACGAGCGCGGCGCCGGTGGTGAGCGCCACGGCCAGGTCGGAGACGGAGACGTCGAAGCTGAGCGAGGCGGCCTGGAGCACCCGGCTGCCGGGGCCGACGCCGGTGGCGGCGACCTGGGTGCCGATCATGCTGGGCAGCCCGGTGTGGGTGACGGCCACGCCCTTGGGCAGGCCGGTGGAGCCGGAGGTGTAGATGACGTACGCGGTGTGGTCGGCGCTCAGCGGCCGGACCAGCTCGGCGGTGGTGAACGGGGTGCCGGGCCGGTCGGCCAGGTCGGCGAGGTGCGCGGCGGAGTCGAGCAGCAGCCGGGGGGCGCCGGTGTCGGGCAGCCGCTCGGCGGCGTCGGCGGTGGTGAGCACCAGCGCGGCGCGGGAGTCGGTGAGCATGTGGCGCAGCCGCTCGGCGGGGTAGGCCGGGTCGGCGGGCAGCCAGGCGGCGCCGGTCTTGGTGACGGCCAGGATCGCGGCGACCGCCTCGGGGGACTTGGGCAGGGCGAGCGCGACCACGTCCTCGGTGCCCAGGCCGCGGGCGGCGAGCACCCGCGCCAGCCGGTTGGCGCGGGCGTCCAGTTCGGCGTACGTGAGGGTGGTGGACCCGGCGTACAGCGCGGGGGCGTCCGGGGTGCGGGCGACCTGGGCGTCGACCAGGGCGCCGAGGGTCGGGCGCGGGTCGGCGGTGGTCGTGCGCGGGTCGGCGGCGGCCGGGGCCGCATCGGGAGCGGCCGGGGCCGGGTCGGCCAGCCGGGTGGCCAGATCGGCCGGGGTCGGGGCGTCCAGCAGCAGCGGCAGCGGCACCCGGAACCCGAGCTCGGCGCGCACCCGGGCCAGCAGCCGTACGGCGGCGGGCCGGTCGCCGCCCAGTTCGAAGAAGCCCGCCGCGGGGTCGACCGACTCCCGGCCGAGCACCTCCGCGAACAGTCGACACAGCACCTCGGCCGGTCCCGGCCGCGGGTCGGTTCTGTGCGTCTGCTGGTCCCCGGACATCTGCTTCTCTCTCCCTCGTTGCTGCGTGACCCGCGGGCGGTCGGCCCGGTCGGCGTGGTCGGCGTGGCTGATCGGTGGCCGGTCGGTGACGGCCGGTCAGGCCGGTCGGTCAGTGGCCGGACAGGTGGGCGACCAGGCTCTTCGGCCGCAGGTCCTGCCAGTTCTGCTCCACGTACTTGACGCACTCCGGCCGGCGAGCCGCGCCGAAGACCTGGTGCCAGCCGTCGGGCACCGGGCTGAACACCGGCCACAGCGAGTGCTGGCCCTCGTCGTTGGCCAGGACGAGGTAGTCGGCCTCGGGGTCGTCGAACGGGTTCGCCATCGTCGGTTTCCTCTCTGTTGGGAGAATTACGAGGAGGGGGGAATTTCGTCGGCGCGCGGTGAACGGCTCACGTCGGCCGGCGGTTCACCGGGTTCGCCCCAGTGCGTTCACGGGCCCCAGCCGGAGTCGTCCCCGTGCACGGCCGAGGGACCTGCGGCAACGGTGGACTGGTACGGTGCGGCGTGCATCTGGACGCCGATCCCGGCGACCACGAGAACGGCGAGAATCCCGAGCATCTTGTGAATGCGAACGGCAAGATTCGTCATGGCGAATTCCTCTTCCTGAGGCGGGCGGTGTGTGCGCTCCTCGCTGTGAATGAATCCTGCCGAGGCCCAAACTGGCGTGGAAGCTCTGGCCGTTATCGGGATCACGCAATGCGGGAACCGGAAGCGTGAACAGACTGTGCCAAAATCGGGCAGAACTGATGCAAAGAACACCTGGGTCTGTCAGATCAGTGGTGGGAAGGCGGGCGCACGGTGGCCCGGCGCGGCCGGAACCCCACCGCGGAGGCCGGGAGCCCGGGCCGACGGAGGTCGGGAGCGCCCACGACAGGTCACGGCCGGGATTGCTGAGATAAGGTCAACTATCGGTAAAGCAGAGGCAGTTGGACGGCATCAGCGCCGAGAGCCCCGGCGCAGCTCCGCACGGACGGCCGGCCAGTCCCCGGTCCACGGCCGGCGGGCCCCGGCCGGCGACTCCAGGGCGAGGGTCGCCAGGTAGACGCGCTTGAGCGCGGCCCGCTCGTCTCGCACCCGCCCCGCGGCCTGCTCGATCCGGCGCAGCCGGGCGTGCAGCCGCTCCAGCGCACCCCCGCCCGCCAGCAGCCGCCGTGCCTCCGGGCCGAACCGGAAGCCCGGGGCGAGCAGCGGCCACGCCGCCCGCCAGACCCGGAACACCTCGCGGTGGCCCGGCCCCCACTCCCGCTCGGCCCGGCCCAGCCGCTCCAGCGCCGCCGCCTCGGTGGGCGCCGTGCAGATCTCGTGCAGCACCCGGGCCAGCCCGCCCCAGTCCTCGCCCGGCGCGTGCCGCAGCGCGGCGTGCAGCAGGTGCGCCACCGAGGTGTGCACCACGGTGCGCGGCCACCGCGCGGCCGCCGCCTCGGCCAGCCCCGCACCGGCGGCACCGACCAGCACCCAGACCTCGCGCACCCCGCGCTCGGCCAGCCCGGCGAGCACCTGCGGCCACTGCTCGCCGTCCTCGGCGGGCCACAGGCCCAGCACCTCGCGCAGCCCGTCCGTGGAGATCCCCAGCGCCAGGTGCACCAGCGGGCCGCCCGAACGCCCGCTGCGCACCGAGTCGACGAAGACCACCGGGTACACCGGGTCCAGCGGGCGCCCGCGCCGGTCGGCGAGCTCGTCGAGGACCTGGTCGGTGATCACCGAGACGGTCTCCCGGCTGATCTCCACCCCGTACACCTCGGCCAGGTGCGCCACCAGCTCGCCCGAACTGAGGCCGCGCGCGGTGAGCGAGACCACCAGTCGGTCCAGTCCCGGCAGTCGGCGTGCCCGGGGGCGGACCGTACGGGGGGCGAAGCTGCCCTCCCGGTCCCGGGGGACCCGCACCTCGACCGGCCCGATCTCGGTCAGCAACCGCCTGGCCCGGGCGCCGTTCGGGCCGTTGGGGCCGCGGTGGCCGGCGGGCCCGCCGGAGCCGCCCGGGCCGCCGGCCGCCCCCGCGGGGTTGTTGGTGCCCGGGCCGCGCAGGTGCTCCTGGAACTCCAGCTCCAGCGCACGCTCGATCAACTGCTTGGCCAGCGCCTGGAGCAGGCCGCCGTCGCCGAGCAACTGCACCGAGCCCGCGCCGACCTGGGCCGCGGCCGCCTCGGCGAGCTGCCGCACCAGCCGCTGGTCCACCAGCCCGGCCGGATCCACCAGCCCTGCGGGGTCCACGAGCCCGGCCGGATCCACCGGTCCGGCTCGGTCCACCGGGCCGGGCGTCTCCACCGGCGGGGGCGGGTCGGGATCAGCTCGCAACAAGGGGGTGCCCTCCGTCCGTCCGTCGGCCGGGCCGGTCCACCGGCCCTTCGCTCCGGCCGCCCTGACGGGGCGACGCGCGCAATGCGGCGGCCATCCGCCCGTTACCGCAGCCGGGTACGGTCGTCCTCGCCGTCACCACCGTCGGACGCCGTTGCCGGGCATGCCCGGTTTCGCCGTCAACCGCTGATTTCCGCGCCTTTAGGGCGTACACTCGCGGCTGTCGTGGCCCGGGGGGGATGCGTCCGAACGGCAGGTGAGCACCATCCTGCCCTTCCGGACGTCTGGCTGTTGCCGGTGCGGGCATTCGTGAAAGCGCAATGCCGAAGCCGGAAGGATGCCCAGATGTGCCTATCCCAGGACACCAGCGCGGAAATGGGGACACCCCAACTGTGTGACCGGGGGGTCGAGTTCTACCGGATCGCACTCGCCGAGGGCGGTGCCAGCGCCGGACAGGCCCCGGAATGCCTGGTCAGCATGGGCCTGCTGCGCACCCTGCCCGGCGCCGGGCACCGGCTCGCCCCCGTCCCGCCCGACCTCGCGGTCACCGGCCTGACCCGGCCGCTCGAACTCGCCGTGCTGGCCCACCAGGAGCAGCTCGCCGAACTGCGCACCGCCTTCACCGCCGCCGAGCACGCCTACCGCGACGTGATGAGACAGGCCCAGCTCCCGATCCGCCTGCTGGCCGGCGAAGAGATCAACCCGGCGCTGGAGAAGGCCGTCGCGGCCTGCACCGAGGAACTGCGCACTGCCCAGCCCGGCGGCGGCCGCGGCGCCGACCACCTGGCCGCCGCCCTCCCGCGCGACCTCGCCCTCGCCGAACGCGGCGTCCGCCAGCGCACCCTCTACCAGCACACCGTCCGCTCGCACGGCCCGACCCTCGCCTACATCGAGCAGGTCTCCGCCCGCGGCGCCCAGGTGCGCACCCTCAACGAGGTCTTCGACCGGATCATCATCTGCGACCGCTCCACCGCCTTCATCCCGGCCGGCGCCCAGCGCGAGGCCGCCGCGGTGCTCATCCAGTTCCCGCCCCTGGTCGAGTACCTGCTCAAGATCTACGAGTTGATGTGGGAACGCGCCGAGCCCGTCACCTACCTGGAGGGCCACCACCGCCCCCAGCTGCTCACCGACCGCACCCGCCGCAACGTCCTGCGGCTGATGGTCAACGGGTTCACCGACGAGGCGATCGCCAGCCGCCTCGGGATGAGCACCCGTACGGTCTCCAGCCACATCCAGAAGGCCAGTGAGCTCCTCGGCAGCCGCAGCCGGGGCCACCTCGGCTACATCATCGCGCGCGAAGGCGTCCTGGACGAGCCGCTCGACGACCTCTGACGTCGATCCCGGTGACGACTCCCGGGTGCGACGGACCGGGTGGGAACGCCGGCAGGAGGCTCCGGGCAGCGCAGCCTCACGGTGGCCCCCGCGACGAACGGGTCCGCCTCCCGGGAAAAACCGGTCGCCACCGCCTCGCTCCGTGGGCGAAGCTGCTCGGATGCAGCGAGCGAACAGCCGGACCGTGACCGTCGACCTCACCCACGAAGGCGCCTACTACGGGCAGTTGGGCCCCTTCGAGACGGACCTCGGCTGGTGGTCGGCGGTGGACGGCGTGGTCGCCCGGGCCACCGAACTGGCCGGCGTGCCGGTGCTGGTGACCAGACTCCTCGACGGGCACAGCGCGGACCCGGGCCACGGCGGCCGGGTCCGCTACCACGCCGAGGCGCTCCGGGCGCCCGCCGCCCGGACGCCCCGCCCGCCGGACGCCGGGACGGCCGCGCTGCTGGCCCCCGCCGCCCGGCGGGCCGCCTGGGCCACCCCGGACGGGCTGCGCTCCGCGCTGGAATGGGCGCGGGAGCGGCTCGCCGACCTCGGCCGGCCGACCGGGGCGGCGCGGCAGATCCGGACCTGGAACCTCTCCGGCCTCTTCCGGTTCCCCTCCCCCGTCGGGGCCGACGCCTGGTTGAAGACCACCGGCCCGGAGTTCAACGCCGCCGAGGGGGAGGTGATCGCGCTGCTCGGCGGCGTCGACCCCGCCCTCGTCCCGCCGGTGCTCGCCGCCGACCCGGCCGCCGGCCGGCTGCTGCTCGACCACGTCCCCGGCGAGGACTGCTGGAGCCCGAGCGAGGCGACCGTCGCCGACGTCGTCCCGCGCTTCGTCGCCGCCCAGGCCGCGCTGGCCGGGCGGCCCACGGCCCTGGCCGGCCTGCGCGACCGCACGCCCACCACCCTGCACACCCAGCTGACGGCGCTGCTGGACCGGCTCCCCGCCGAGACCGACCTGACGGCACCCGAACGCGACCGGCTGCACCGGTTCGCCGCCGAACTGCCCGCGCTGCTGGACGAACTGGCCGCCTGCGGCCTCCCGGAGACACTGCTGCACGGCGACTTCCACCCCGGCAACTGGCGCACCGGCGACGCCCGCCCGGTCGTGGTCGACTACGCCGACGCCTGCCTCGGCCACCCGGCCCTGGACGGGCTGCGCCCCCGCGCCTACCTCACCCCGGCGGCCTGGCACCACCACGCCGAGGTCTGGACGGCGGCCTGGCGCGAGCACGCCCCGGGCTCGGACCCGCACCGCGCCCTCGAACTCGCCGCTCCGCTCCACCACGTGTCCTACGCGCTGCGCTACCAGGAGTTCCTGGACCACATCGAGCCCAGCGAACGCCCGTACCACGAGGGCGACCCGGCCGCCGAACTGCGCGCCGCCCTGGCCGCCGCCCCGCGCGGGGGAGCCCGCGACGCACGCTGATCCCCGGTGCCGTGCGCGGCGGAGGCCGTCGACACGACACCGGGGATCAGAAGGTCACGGGGCACCGGATCAGGTGGTCACCCGGTCCGGCGGGTCACACCGTCCGGCGGGTCACACCGTCCGGCGGGTCACACCGTCCGGCGGGTCACTCCGCCCGGTGCGTCACTCCGCAGGTTCGATCCGGTAGCCGCCGCGGGCCGAGAACAGGGTGAGCGCCTCGACCGGACAGAACTCCACCGCCTCGGTCAGCCCGTCCGTCAACTCCGCTCCGCCGGCGGCGTACCCGGCCACCGGCCGGGCCTGCCCGTCGGTGTCGAGGGCCAGCGACCCGGGGGCGCTCAGGGCGCACATCCCGGAGCCGATGCAGCGGTCCCGGTCGACCCGGACCAGCACGGATTCGGCCGCCGCCGGGTCGGCGGGCCCGGTCGGACCCCCCGTCACCAGGTGACCCTCAGGGTGTTGGGGCTGCGGGTGAGCAGCCCGCGCCGCCAGTCGATGTCCCGGGCCTCGTCGGCCAGCCGCAGCGCGGGCAGCCGGCGGGCCAGCCGGTGCAGGGCGAGTTCCAGCTCCATCCGGGCCAGCCAGGCGCCCAGGCAGTGGTGCGGTCCGGCGCCGAAGGTGAGCATCGGCGCGGCCAGCGGGGAGAACAGCTCGGTGCGCAGGTCCCCGGTGAAGACCTCCGGGTCCTGGTTGGCGGTGCCGGTGTCGGCGGCGACGACGCTGCCGGCCGGGATGACCACCCCGCCGATCTCGACGTCCTCCACCGTGCGGCGCAGCAGCCCGGGCATGTGCTCGGCGGCGTCGCCGAGCGGTACGGCGCGCAGGATCTGCTCGGTCGCGGCGGCGGCGCTGGCCTCGTCGGAGGCGAGCCGCTGCCAGGCGTCCCGGCCGTCCTGGAGCAGGTAGACCAGGGCGTTGCCGAGGCTGGTCATGGTGGTCTCGTGACCGGCCACCACGAGGCCGATGACCAGGGCGATCAGCTGCCCCTCGGTGATCGAGCCGTCCTCGGCGGCGGCCGACAGCAGGCTGCTGACCAGGTCATCGCCGGGTTCCGCGCGGCGCTCGGCGATCACCTCGGCGCCGAAGGCCGCGAACTCGGTCATCGCGGTGGCGATCGCCTCGGCGCTGTGGGCGGTGGTGGAGAGCGCGTGGTCGCTCCAGTGGGCGAGCCGTTTGCTGTCGAGGTTGTCCAGGCCCATCAACCGGCTGATCACCAGGACCGGCAGCGGCCGGGTGTAGGTGGCGACGATGTCGGCGGGCGAGCCGTGGTCGATCAGTTCGTCGATCAGCGACTCGATCACCGAGGCGACCCAGGGCTTCCAGCGCGCGATCGCGCGCGGGGTGAAGGCCCGTTGCACGGTGCGGCGCAGCCGCTGGTGCTCGGTGCCGTCGATGTTCAGCATGCTCTGCGGGTCGTCCAGGATGTTGGGCGTGACCATGAGCGGCGGGGCGTCCGGCGCGTAGAGCGGGGCGCGCCCGAGCCGCGGGTCGGTGAGCACCTGCCGGACGTCGGCGTGCCGGCTGACCAGCCAGACCGGCGTGCCGGTGGGCAGCGCCGCGAGCCGGGGCGGACCGGGCTCCAGGTGGCGCAGGCAGTGCATCGGGGGGAGCGGGGCGGTGCCGGTGCCGGCACCGGTCGCACTGTTCTCGGTGGACATCCGTACTCCAGACTCCAGGGCAGGGACCGCGCGGGGCGGCCCGACGGGGGGTGGATCCGGGGTTCGTGCGGGACGGGCGGTTCGGCCGGGGCGGCTCGACTCGGGGCCGGCGGTGCGGTGGGACGCGGTGGGACCGGGAACGCTGCCCGCGCGGGGGCGCGGGCCCGTCCGCGGGATGGCGCGGGATGGCGCGAAACGTGCGGGGGCGTACGGTCGGTACGCGCCCGGCACGAGCGGCGCGCGGTGGCGTGCCGTCAGGTGGGGCGGGTGTGCTGAGCGTGGTCGCGTGGACCGTCTCTGCTACGACCGTACGTGGACGGCGGGGTGCCCGTCTGCGGCACTTCCAGCCAACGGTGGCGCTTTCCGGGCAGTTCGTGGCACGTTGACGGGCGCTCACCGCCGCCCGCGCGCCCCTGGTCCGGGGCCGCGCCGGGGCCGCGCGGGGGCGAGTGCCCGGTGGGCCCGGCAGGACTGCCGGGCATGCCTGTGGCACATGCGCCCGGCCGGGCGGGCGCTACCCTTCGTAGGCACTCCTTCGGAAGTGCTTCTAGAGTTCTCTCGCAGTCGTTTGTCGCAGGTCACGCCGGTGCGTAGCCGTACCGGCCGACGGAGGTGGAATCGGATGGCCCAGCAGGTCAAGGCAGTCATCGCGCGCGCCAAGGGCGCACCCGTGGAGGTGACCACGATCGTGGTGCCGGACCCGGGGCCGGGCGAGGCGGTGGTGCGGATCCAGGCGTGCGGCGTCTGTCACACCGACCTCCACTACCGCGAGGGCGGCATCAACGACGAGTTCCCGTTCCTGCTCGGCCACGAGGCCGCGGGTGTCGTGGAGTCGGTGGGCGAGGGCGTCACCGAGGTCGAGCCGGGCGACTTCGTCGTCCTCAACTGGCGCGCGGTGTGCGGCCAGTGCCGGGCCTGCAAGCGCGGGCGCCCGCAGTACTGCTTCGCCACCCACAACGCGAAGCAGAAGATGACGCTGCTCGACGGCACCGAGCTGTCCCCGGCGCTGGGCATCGGCGCCTTCGCCGAGAAGACCCTGGTCGCGGCGGGCCAGTGCACCAAGGTCGACCCGGCCGCCGACCCGGCCGTCGCGGGCCTGCTGGGCTGCGGCGTGATGGCGGGCCTCGGCGCCGCGATCAACACTGGCAACGTCGGCCGCGGCGACACCGTCGCCGTGATCGGCTGCGGCGGCGTCGGCGGGGCGGCCGTGATGGGCTCCCGGCTGGCGGGCGCGGCGAAGATCATCGCGGTGGACATCGACGACCGCAAGCTGGAGAAGGCCCGCTCCCTGGGCGCCACCCACACCGTCAACTCCCGCACCACCGACCCGGTCGAGGCGATCCGCGAGCTCACCGGCGGCAACGGCGCCGACGTCGTGGTGGAGGCCGTCGGCCGCCCCGAGACCTACAAGCAGGCGTTCTACGCCCGCGACCTCGCGGGCACCGTCGTCCTGGTCGGCGTGCCGACCCCGGAGATGACCCTGGACCTGCCGCTGCTGGACGTCTTCGGCCGCGGCGGCGCGCTCAAGTCCTCCTGGTACGGCGACTGCCTGCCCTCCCGGGACTTCCCGATGCTGATCGACCTCCACCTCCAGGGCCGCCTGGACCTGGACGCCTTCGTCACCGAGCGGATCGGGCTCGACGAGGTGGAGCAGGCCTTCGAGCGCATGCACCACGGTGACGTCCTCCGCTCGGTGGTGATCCTGTGACCACCCGAGTGGACCGCCTGGTCACCGCCGGGACCTTCGAACTCGACGGCGGCAGCTGGGAGGTGGAGAACAACGTCTGGATCGTCGGCGACGACGAGGAGGCGGTGGTGATCGACGCCGCGCACGACGCCGCGGCCATCGAGGCCGCCCTCGGCGGCCGCCGGCTGCTGGCGATCGTCTCCACCCACGCCCACAACGACCACATCGACGCCGCCCCGGAGCTGGCCGCGCGCACCGGTGCGCCGATCCTGCTGCACCCGGACGACCTCCCGCTGTGGAAGCTCACCCACCCCGAACGGCTCCCGGACGGCGAACTCGCCGACGGGCAGCGGATCGAGGTGGCCGGCACCGAGCTGACCGTGCTGCACACCCCGGGCCACGCGCCCGGCGCGGTCTGCCTCCACGCCCCCGGGCTCGGCACCGTGTTCACCGGCGACACCCTGTTCCACGGCGGGCCGGGCGCGACCGGGCGCTCCTTCTCGGACTTCCCGACCATCATCGAGTCCATCCGCGAGCGGCTGCTGTCGCTCCCGGCCGACACGGTGGTGCGCACCGGCCACGGCGACCCGACCACCATCGGCGCCGAGGCCCCGGCCCTGCCGGAGTGGATCGCCCGCGGACACTGAGGCCCCGTACGCAGTCCCAAGGCTGCTCGCCGCGTTACCGTACGGCCCCCGGGGAGGACGCCGCCCCCGGGGCCGTACGATCGCGATCATGGCCCATGACCCGCGTGACCTCGACGACGCCTTCCTCGCCTTCTGGCGCGAGCGGCACATCGCCACCCTGACCACCACCCGGCCCGACGGCACCCCGCACGTGGTGCCGGTCGGTGTGACCTTCGACCCGGAGACCGGCACCGCCCGGGTGATCACCAGCCGTACCAGCCGCAAGGCGCGCAACGTGGCGGCGGCCGGACCCGAGGGCCTGCGCGTCGCGGTCTGCCAGGTGGACCGGGCCCGCTGGTCCACCCTGGAGGGCGTCGCGGTGGTGCGCGACGCCGCCGAGCAGGTCGCCGACGCCGAGCGCCGCTACGCCGAGCGCTACCGCCCGCCGCGCGAGAACCCGGACCGGGTGGTCATCGAGATCACCGTCACCCAGGTCCTCGGCCGCGCCTGACCGGGCCGCCACCGGGCTGCCACCGGGCCGCACCGCTCACGCGTCAGCGGCCGGTGATCCGCTCCGCCGCGTACTCCACGTACTCGTGCAGGCCGTAGGCGAGCCCGACGGCCAGCAGGGCCGAGCACACGACCGCGACGCAGAACGCGGCGGCGGCCAGGCGTGGTCTGCGCCCCTGCGGCCCGGCGGGCTCCGGTCCGAGCAGCGCCTGCACCCGCTGGGGCACCGGCCCCGTGTCCACGGCGAGCACCCGGCCGCCGCCGTGCCGTCCGTCGCCGTACCGGCCGCCGCCGTACCGTCCGGCACCGGCACCGGCCAGCGCGGCCCGGGCGATGGCGGTCGCGGCGGTCCGCCGGTCGGCCACCACCCGGGCCGCGGCCTCGTCCGCCCACCGCTCCAGGTGGAACTCCAGGGCGGTGCGCAGCCGCCCCAGCGCCGGATGGACGGCGGTGGCCAGGTCGGTGACACCCGCGAGCAGGTGGTGGCGTCCGTGCAGATGGGCCCGCTCGTGCGCGAGCAGCACCGCCCGTTCCGACGGTGTCAGGGCCCTGAGCATGCCCTCCGTCACGACGACCCGGCCGGCGCGCCCCCGGTGGCGGGGCAGGGCGAAGGCCTCCGCCTCCTCGCCCGGCACGACCAGGAGGTCGCTCCCGGGCGTGGCCGCGCCGGTCAGCTCCCAGGCACGCGCCAGGAGCGCGCGGTGGCGGCGCGCGGCCAGCGCGAGCCGGACCGCCTGCGCGGCGAGCAGCGCCCCGGCCGCGCAGGCCACCGGCAGCGCCGCCGGCCAGTCCGCGACCACCCGGCCGAGCGCCATGTGCTCCAGCCCCGCGAGGAACGGCACGTGGAGGAGGCCGACCAGCGCCGCTAGCGTGCCGCCCGCGAGGAGCACCGCCGCCCCGGTCAGCACGAAGGAGGCCGCGCGGGGCGGGAGCAGTCCGGCCAGGCGGTCCGCCGCGGGTACCGCTGCCCAGGGCAGGGCGACGGCGAGGGCGACGATCACGAGGAACAGCGTCATGCTCCGCCTCCCGCTGTTCCCGCTACTCCCTCGCCCGCCACGGCCGCGGGGGATCCGCCCTCCGCTTCGAGGAGGAGGCGGCGCAGGGCGTCCCCGTCGTCCGCCGAGAGCGAGGACACGAACCGCTTCAGGACGAGGTCCCGGTGCGGCTCCTTCTCCAGCTCCCGGCGCATCCGGCCGGCCGCCAGCCCGGCGGCGTCCGCGACGGGCGCGTACGCGAAGGAACGCCCCGGCCGGGTGCGGGCCACGGTCCCTTTCTCGTGCAGGCGGGTGAGGATCGTCGCCACCGTCGTCCGGGCGAGGTCCTGGTGCAGGGCGCCCTTGACCTGCTGGGCGGTCAGCGGCTCCCCGGCCGCCCACAGCACCGCCAGCACGTCCGCCACGAGCTCGCCGTGCGGGCGCCTGGCCTCCTGGCCGTCCCTCGCCATCTCTCTCCCCGGTCCGTACAAGTTAGGTGTGCCTCAGCTAACTTTACCGGGCCGGAGGCGGGCCACCGGAGGGTGTCCGGGCCGTGGACGGAGACGGCGCTCTCCGTATATCGGCTGTAGATCGGCGCTTGTGAAGGTTCTCCTGTCAGCCCGAACGGGCCGACGGAACGAGAGGAAGGACCGTCACCATGGACATGCAGCTGAACTCGCTCGACCTGGACGCCCTGGACGTCACCGGCATCGAGCTCGCCGAGGGCGACGCCATCGGTTCGCTGGCCACCGACAGCGCGCACACCGAGGTCGGCGCCTCCTGCGCCCCCTACGGCTGCCACTGCTACTTCAGCCTGACCTGATCGATCGGGCAGGGCACCCGCCCGACGGGTAGCCACTGAGGAGCGTCCCGCCGGTCCCGTCGGACCCGGCGAGGGCCTGCGGGACGCTCCCCTGCAGCACGACCACCGGTGACTGACCGGCGGTACCCCTCCGGCGCGCTGGGAAGAGCCCGTCGGACCCTCCGGAGACGAAACGGCGTTCCCACCGTGATTCCCCCCACCACCCCTGCCGTCCGCCGGTTCGCCGTCCGCGTCGCGGGCCTGCCGGCCGACGCCCTGCACGAACTGCGCCGACCGGCCGTCCGCTCCGCGGTGGACCACCTGCTCGCAGAACGCGACCGGCTGGCCCACGAGGGCACGCGCCTGGCCGACGCCTGCCACCCGGTGATCGGCGCGCTGGCCGGCTCCGAGCTGAAACCGCGGGTGGTGGCGCTGCGCCGCAGCCTCCACGGCGCGAGCGTGCCCGGCCCCGCGGTCTGGTCGGACCAGGTCCGGCAGGCCCTGCCGACCGCCCTCGCCGAACGGATCGACGCCTGGCTGGCCGCCCTGCGCGCCCACCGGGCGGACTTCGCGGCGCTCCCGGACCGCTACGACCGCGACCTCCCGGACGCCCTGTCCGCCGTACGCCGCCACACCGCGAACCCGGCCTTCCGCCACGGGCTGGTCCAGGGCAACCCGATGCTCTCGGACGCGCTCACCGCGTGGCTCGACTCCCCGGCCGGTACCGAGCCGGCCCGCCGCACCAGGCTGCGCCTGGTCAAGTACCTGGCCCGGGCGGCCGCCAAGACCAGCCCGTACGCGACCTTCACCGTGACCGGCCTCGGCGAGTGGCGCCGCTGCGGCTCCGCCGTCGCGCCGACCGGCGCGACGGCCTGGCACAGCGTCGTCGAGCCGAACGTCTGGGTGATGCAGCGGCTGGCGCACGCGCTGGCCGGGCCCCGCACGCCGCCGCGCGGCCGGGTGCTGCGGGTCAATCCGACGCTGTGCGAGGAGGACGGCCGCTTCTGGTTCGTCGCACCGGGCTGGTCGGAGCGGGTGCTGTCGGTCGCCGCGGACGGCGCGGCCCGGGCCTGCGTCGACCTCCTGCGGGCCGGCGGCCCGCGCACCGCCGCCGAACTGCGCGACCACCTCGCGGCCCGCGCCGGCGGGTCGGCCGCCCGGCCCGACGCGGCGACGGAGGTGGCGGAGGTGACGGCGGTGACGGCGGTAACCTCGGCGACGGCTGTGACGGAGACCGCGACGGCCTACCTCGCCAGACTCGTCGAGGTCGGCCTGCTGGAGGCGGGGCTGCCGTTCGCCGACCAGTCCCCGGACCACCTCGGCGAGCTGCTGCGCCACCTCGAACGCTGGGAACTCCCCGACGGACAGCGGCAGTTGCAGGCCGTCCGGCGCGCCCTGGCCGCCTACCCAGGGTCGTCGGCGGCGGTCCGGACGGCGCTGCACCGGCGGGTGGACCGGGAGATCACCGGCCTGCTGGAGACCTACGGCACGCCCGGCGACCGGACCCAGGCGCCGCCCCGCAAGAACCTCTTCCACGAGAACGCCGTCTTCACCGAGGTCGTCCTGCACGGCGACCCCCAGCGCTGGGCAGGCGCGCTCGCGGACCTCGCCGCCGTCGGGCGGCTGCTCGCGCTGTTCCGGCCCGACGCCGCACTGCGGCTGGTCGCGGCCGAGGTCTTCGCCGACCACGCCGGGCCCGTCCCGTTCCCGCTGTTCCACCGCGCCCTCGTCACCCGGCTCCGGGACGCCCGACCCGGCAGCGCCGCGGCCGAACTGCGCGCCCTGCTCAACCCGGCCACGGCCGGCGGGCACCCGCCGGGCGCCAGCCCGGTGCCCGCCGTCCGGGAGCTTGCCGGCCTGCGGGCCGAGGCGATCGGCTTCCTGCGCGACCACCCCGCCGACGGGGACGGCGTCGTCCGCCTCCCGGCCCGCGCCGTCGACCGGCTGCTCGCCGACCTGGCCCCCCACCGGTCGGCCCCGGGACCGCTGTCCTGCTACGTGCAGGAGGCCGGCCGGGACGACGACGGCGACCTCGACCTCGTCCTCAACGGCGTCGGCGCCGGCCACGGGCACGGCACCGCCAGGCTGCGCCGCGTCCTGCCGGAACTCGCCCAGGAGAAGGGGGACTTCGCCGACCGGACGGCAGAACCCGCCGACGGTCCGGCGGACCGCCCGGGCGGCGTGCTGTTCGCCGAGAGCGGCGGCGCCTTCGGCAGCAACCTGAACCTGCGGGCCGACGGCGTCCGCTTCGAGATCGACACCCCGGGCGTCGACAGCCACCGGCCTGCGGCCGAGCGCCTGCCCGCCGCCGCGCTCTTCGTCGACCACGACCCGGACCGGCGGCGGCTCGTGCTGCGCCACGGACCGGACGGGCCGGAGGTCCGGCCGCTGCACCTGGGCACCATGGCCGACCGGCTGCTGCCGCCGCTGATGCTGCTCCTGGTCAGGCTGTTCGGCGAGAGCCCCGGGCCTTCGGCCGGGCTGTGGGAGCTGCTGACGACCACGCCCGCCGCGCACTCCCGGGAGGTCCTGCACCGGCCGCGCACCGCAGTGGGCCGGGTCGTCGTGGCCCGGGCCTCGTGGTGCGTGCGGGCCGACGCCGTCCCGCGGCAGAGCCGCGGCGAGCACGAGGCCCACTACCTGCTGCGGCTGACCGACTGGGCCCGCCGGCACGGCGTGCCGGAGCGCACCTTCGTACGGGCCGTCCCCGACCGCCCCGCGCCGCGGCAGCCGGCCGGCGGGCGGGAGCCGCAGCGCCCCGGGGACCTCGGGGAACTGCGCGACCGCAAGCCGATGTTCCTCGACCTCGCCAACCCGGACCTGGCCCTGCTGTTCCACCGGCTGCTCACCCGCCCCGACCGCGTCCTGCTGTTCCAGGAGGCGCTGCCCGACCCGGCGGCCGCGCCCGTCCTCGGCGACCTCGGACGACGGGTCGTGGAGTACGTCGTCGAGGTCGACCCGAGTGCCGAGCCGAGTGCCGAGCCGGGTGCCGAGCCCGGTGCCGACTCCGCTGCCGACCCGGGTGTCGACCCCGAGGTCGCCCCGGGTGCCGACCCTCGGACGGCGGGGGCCGGTCGTGGCTGAGCCGGGGCGCGGGAGCGGCCGGGAGTGGCTGAGCCTGCACGCGTTCAGCACGGCCGACGCCACCGCGCTGCTGGTGCGGACCGTCCGGCCGCTGGTCGCCGACCTGCGGCGGGACGGGCTGATCGACGAGTACTTCTACCTGCGGTACTGGGAGGGCGGCCCGCACCTGCGGCTGCGGCTGCTGCCGCGCACGGCCGCCCGGGCGGAGGCGGTGCGGGACCGGGCCCGCACCGCGCTGGGCCGGCACCTCGACACCCACCCGTCCGCCGGCCGGATGCCTGCTGCCGACTACGCGGCCTGGGCCGAGCGGCTGGCCGCCGCCGAGGGGCTCGCCGACCACGACCGCTCGGTGCGCGAGCACGACGCCGTCGAGGAGATCCGGTACCGGCCCGAGGAGTCGGTGTTCGGCGGGCCGGAGGCGGTCCGCGCGGTGGAGCGGCACTTCACCCTCTCCAGCGACCTCGCCCTCGGGCTGCTCGCCGACGGGGCGACCGGGCCGCAGCGCGCGGGCTTCGGCGCGGACGCGCTGATCCTGGCGCTCGCGGTCTGGGAGCCCGACCGGGACCGGCTGGCCGCCGCGCTGCGCCCCCGCCCGGGCGGCGCGACCGATCCCGCGATGGCGGACCGGGTGGCCCGTGCCCGGCGGCAGGCGGACGGCCCGGTCACCGGCGACGGACCGAAGGACCGCTGGCTGCGCTCGGTGCGCGAGCTGCGGGCCGACCTGCTCGACCTGGACGCCCGCGGCCGGCTGCGGATCACCGCCCCCCACCCCACCGCCGTCCCGCCGCCCGGCTCCGCCGCGCCCGGGCGGCGCGCGGTGCTGGCCGTGCTGCTGCGCTGCGTCCACCTGCTGCACAACCGGCTCGGCCTCGACCACGGCGTCGAGCAGCGCATCCGGCGCCTCGTCGAGTCCGGGCTGGCCGCAGCCCCCTCCGGCGCCGGCCGCGCCGGCCCATCCACCGACCCCGCGAGGACCGGGTACCACCGTGACTGACACCCACTGGCGCAGCCTCCAGATCCGCTACTACCAGGACGACAAGGACGCGCTGCTGCTGGACGCCGTCCGCCCCCTGTTCGCCGAGCTCGCCGACGTGATCGAGCAGCCGTACTTCCAGCGCCACTGGCGGCGCGGCCCGCACGTGCGGCTCAACTTCCGTACCACGGACAGTGCTTGGCGCGGGACCGTGCAGCCGGCCGCCGAACAGCGGCTGGCCGCCTTCCTGCGGCGCAGCCCGTCCACCGCCGTCCTCGACGAGGCCCGGGAGACCGCGGGCCACGCCCGCAGGGCGGCCCTGCTGGACGAGCGCGGCCCGCTGTCGCCGTGGTACCCCGACAACACCCTCCAGAGCGAGCCGTACGAGGACCGCCGGCACGTCCTGGGGAGCCCGCGGCTGACCGAACTGCTGGACGAGGGCCACGCCGCGAGCAGCCGGCTCGCCCTCCCCGTCCTGGAGCACGTCCGCCGCACCGGCCACAGCCGGCTGCGGCCCGCGCTGTGGCTGATGTTCGCCTTCGCGCACACCAGCCTGCCGCCGGTGTCCCGGGGCTTCATGTCCTTCGCCTCGCACGCCGAGGGCTTCTTCGCCCAGTGCGCGGAACCGGACGACGTCCGGGCCGCCTTCGAGGCGCGGTTCCAGCAGCTGCGCGGCGAACTCGGCGACGACCTGGCCGCGGTGCTCGACACCCTGGACGGCACCGGACGGCTGCCCTTCGTCACCGAGTTCGCCGGGTACGTGCGGGACCGGAAGGCCGCCGCCCTGCCGCTGCTGGAGGGCGGCCTGATCGACCTGGACCACGCCGCCCGCACCCCCCTGCTCGCCGAGCCGCGACTCGGCGAACTGCTCGGCCTGCTGCTCGGCAACGCGTCGTACCGGAGCGAGGTGATGTCCACGACCTGGTTCCGCGGCCACCGGCTGGCGATCAACCAGCTGTACACCCACCTCGACCGGCTGGGCCTCTCGATGACCCAGCGCTTCCTGCTCTGCTACCTGACGGCCCGCACCGTCGAGGACGCCTTCGGGGTCAGCGCGCTGGACCGGGCCCGCGCCTACGCCGAGCGCCACCCCGCCGGAGCCGCCCCCACCGAGCTCCACCCCGCCGGAGCCGTCCCCGCCACCACCGACCCGCAGAGGAGCTGAGCCGGATGCGACCCAGACTCAACGACGACGTCCGCTGCGTGCCGGTCCCCGAGGGCGCCTACCTGCACGCCGGCCACCGCTCCTGGGTCCTGCCCGGGGCACAGGCGTACGAGTGGCTGCGACGGCTGACCCCGCACCTGACCGGCCGGCACACCCTGGACGAACTGACCGCCCCGCTCCCGGCGGACAAGCAGGGCGCCGTACGGGACCTCGTGCTGCGCCTGCACCGGCTCGGCTTCGTCAAGGACGCCCGGGAGGACCGGCCGCACGGCCTCGCCGAGCACGAACTGCGCGAGTACGCACCGGAGATCGCGTTCCTGCGGCACGCGCTGGACTCCGCCGAGCACCGCTTCCAGCGCTACCGGGACACCCGGGTGCGACTGATCGCCGACGGGCCGCTCCGGGAGGCGGCGCTGCGCGCGCTGCTGCGGACCGGGTGCCGCGACGTCGAAGTGGTCGCCGAACCGGCCGCGTTCACCGCACTGGACCGGTTCGCGTCGGCGCAGCGACGGGACCAGGACCAGCGGGTGCACCTGACGGACGGGTCGGACCTGCCGGACCGGTCGGACCGGTCGGACCGGTCGGAGCTGCCGGAGCGGCCGGAGCGGCCGGAGCGGCCGCGGGTCGGGGCCGTGCTGGAGGTCCGGACGGCGCACGAGGGGTTCGGGGCCGCCCGCCGGGCGCTCCTCGCGACCGCGGAGCACTGCGCCGCCGCCGGCCTGACCCCGGCCCAACTGCTGCTCGGCGGCGCCGAGGCCTGGTTCGGTCCCGCCGACGCCGGGGCCGCCGCATCGGGCTGGCGCCGGCTGCTGCCGCCGCGCGACGGCGAGCGCGAGGCGCCGCTGGGCGGCGCCGTCCCGGGCCTGCTCGCGCACCGCCTGGTGCTCGGCCTGTTCCGCGCCCTGACCGGCCTGGACGACCTGCCGCCCGCCCCCGGGACCTCCGCCGCCCCCACCCTGGCCCGCACCGACCTGCACACCCTGGCCGGCTCCCGGCACCTGGTCCTGCCCCACCCGGCGGCCCCGACCAGCGGTGCGGCGACGCCGTCCGCCGACGCTCATGCCGCTGCCGCTGCCGACGCCGACCTGCTGGTCCGCGCGGCGCGCGTCGTCGACGCCCGGACCGGCCTGCTCGGCGCGGTGGACGAGGCCGACTTCACCCAATCCCCGCTCTGGGTCTGCCGGGCCGTCCCGCACGGCTACCGGGGCGAGCCGCTGGACGTACCGGCCATCGGCTCGGGCCTCGAACGGGACGAGGCGCGGGTCACCGCCGTGCTGGCCGGTCTGGCGGCCTACGCCGCGGACGCGACCGCCGGCCGGGCCGCGGACGAGGGCCGGACCACCCTCCAGGGCGTGGACCTGGCCGACGGCCGGCCCGTCCCCGTCCCGGTGCCGACCGCGTTCCCGGACCGCACCGCCGGGCAGCGGCTGCGCGGCACGGCCGGCGGCCGCTCGCCCGAGGAGGCGCACTGGCTCGGCCTCGCCGACCAGGTCGAGGCCCTGCTGGCCCGGGCGCCCGGCGCCGCCCGGGCCGGGGCCACCGCACTCGATCCGGCGGACTTCGCCGCCGACCCCCGCACCGGCCACCTGCTGCGGCTGCTCGGCACGGTCGGCGAGCCCGCTCTGTACGACCTCACCGCGGTGACCGGCGTGCCGGCCTGCGCCACCCGGCTGGGCACCGGGACCGTCGCCGCCGCCGGACGGGACCTGGCCGAGGCGGTCGCCCGCTCCGCCGAACGCGCGCTGCTGGCCTGGCAGTCCAGCACGGAGGACCAGCCCGGGTACCGGCCCGAGCCGGTTCCGCCGGTTGCCGTGCCCGTGCCCGCGGTCGCGGTCGCCGTGCCCGAGCCCGCGGCCACGCACATGGCCGCCGCCCCGGACCCCGACCTGGCGGCGCTGGCCGCGGCGCTGCGGACCACCACGGGTCTGCGGGCCGTCGCCGTCCCGCTGGACCTCGACCCGCAGGCGACCGCCGTCCTGCCCGACCTCACCCGGGTGGTGCTGCTCCCGTGACCGGCCTCCGCACACCCGCCCGCGGCGCGGTCACCGTCGCGCTGCTCGGCTCGCCCTGGCTCGCCGCCGCCCCCGACCGGCGGACCGTCACCGCCGCCGACCCGTCGCAGCCCGGCCCGGACCTCCCGGACCTCCCGGACCTCCCGGATCTCCCGGAGGTCGCGGACGTCCTGGTCGTCACCACCGCCGGCCCCGGCGACCTCGAACCGCTGCGCCGGGGCCGCGCCTGGGCGGCCGCGCACCGCCGCCCCTGGCTGCCGGTCCGGCTGCTCGCCGGACAGGTGGTCCTCGGGCCCGCCGGCCTCCCCGGCCGCCCCGGCTGCCCGGGCTGCGCCGAGCTGCGCGAGCGCGACAACAGCGCGGAGCCGGCCCACCGTGAGCTGCTCCCGCCCGACCTGCCGGCGCTGCGGACCAACCCGCTGCTGCTCGACGCCGTCCGAGGCCTCGTCAGCGAGGAGACGGCCCGGCTCGCCGCCTTCGCCGGTCCCACCGCCGGCCCGCTCCCGCCCCGCACCGTCGACGCGGTGCTGCGGGTGGCGGCGGACACCGGCGAGACCTCCCGCAGCACCCTGCTGCCGCACCCGTACTGCCCGGACTGCGGCGCCCTGCCGGCCGACAGCGCGGCGGCGGCCGTCCTCGCGCTGCCGCCCGCGCCGAAGCTCCACCCGGACGTGCCCCGTACCGCCCAGCCGGACCCGGAGGTCCTCGCGGACCGCTACGTCGACCCGGTCACCGGCGTGATCGCCTCGGTGGACACCTGGTCCACCCCCGCCGCCCTGTGCGCCACCGCCCGGACGGCCCCCTCCCGGGCCGTCCACGCCAGCGCCAACGGCTACGGTCACGCCACCGACCTCGGCTCCACCCGGCTCGCCGCCATCCTGGAGGCCCTGGAGCGGCTGGGCGGCGAGGCCCCGCGAGGCCGGCGCACCACCGTCACGGCCCGGTTCCGCGACATCGCGGACCACGCCGTGGACCCCCAGGGGCTCGGCCTGCACCACCCCGAGCAGCACGGCCTCCCCGGCTTCCCGTTCGCGCCGTACACCCCCGACCGGGAACTGCGCTGGGTGTGGGGGTACTCCTTCGCCCGGGGCCTGCCCGTCCTGGTGCCCGAGAGCTACGCCTACTACAACCGCGGCCACCTCGACGACTCCTTCGTGTTCGAGACGTCCAACGGCTGCGCCCTCGGCAACAGCCCGGCCGAGGCGGTGCTGCACGGGCTGCTGGAGGTCGCCGAGCGGGACGCCTTCCTGCTCACCTGGTACGCCCGGCTGCCCGTCCCCGAGGTCGACCTGGCCTCGGCCGCCGACCGCCGGATCCCGCTGCTCGCCGAGCTCGCCCGGCACCGGCTCGGCTACCGGCTGCGCGCGTTCGCCACCACCACCGAGCACCGGGTGCCCGCGTTCTGGGTGCTGGCCGAGGCCGACCCCGCCGCCGGATCCGCCACGCCGCGCGGGTTGGACCTGCTCTGCGGCGCCGGCACCGCGCTGACGGCCGAACGGGCCCTGCTGCGCAGCCTCTCCGAGCTCACCGGCTTCCTGTCCGGCGCCGACCGCCGGCACGACCCGGACCGCGCGGCCCGGATGCTGGCGGACCCGGCCGAGGTGCGGACGATGGACGACCACGCCACCCTGTACGGCCACCCGGCCGCCCGGGAACGGCTGGGCTTCCTCGGCGCCGGCGCGCCGCCCGTGCCGCTGGCCGCCGTGGCCGCCGGCACCCCCTGGCCGGAGCACCGGGACCTGATCGGGGACCTCACCGAACTGGTCGGCCGGTTCACCGGCACCGGCCTGGACGTGGTGGTGGTCGACCAGACCTCGGCCGAACACCGGGCCGGCGGGCTGGCCTGCGTCAAGGTGCTGGTCCCCGGCACGCTGCCGATGACCTTCGGGCACCGGTTCCGGCGCACCCACGGGCTGCCACGGCTGCTGACGGTGCCCCGGCTGCTGGGCCACCGCGACCGGGACCTCACCCCGGCGGAGCTCAACCCGGACCCGCACCCGTTCCCCTGAACCGCCGCGACCGATCCGCCCCGTGCGACCGATCCGCCCCGCGCGACCGATCCGCCCCGCGCGACCGGCCGAGACCGGACCGCCACGACAATCCGCAGAGGTCACCCGTGTCACCCAGCGCTCCTCCCACCGACCCGGCACCGGGAGCGGCGGCCCGTGCCTACCTGCCGTACGGCCGCCACCCCGGACCGCTCCCGCAGTCCCCGGGCCCGCTCCCGCCCGCACACCTCGTCCACGCCGACCGCCCCACCGTGCCGCTGCCGTGGGAACCGGCGGACGGCGCCCACGACTGGCCGGCCGTCCTGGGCACGCTGATGCGCGAACTGCTCGGCCGGACCAGGGCGAACTGGATGTACCCGGTGGACCCGGCGACGGGCACCGCGCTCGCCGCCCCGCCCGGCCAGGGCGACTGCCGCCCCGCGCCGAGCGGCGGCGCCCGCTACCCGATCGAGGCGTACCTCGCGCTCGGCGCGGCCCCCGGCCTGCCGGCGGCGGTGTACCACTACGACGGCGTCGGGCACCGGCTGGTCGCCGTCCGCCCGGGGGACCACCGCAGGGCCCTGGCGCCGGGCACCGGCGAGGCGCCCGACCTGGTCCTCGTCCTCACGACGGTGTTCTGGCGCAGCGCCGTGAAGTACCGGGAGTTCGGCTACCGGCTGCAACAGCAGGAGACCGGGGTGCTGCTCGCCCAGGCCCAGGCGGTCGCCGAGGCGCTGGGCGCGGCCGTCGGGGTGCGGCTGCGCCAGGACGACCGGCCGGTCGACGCGCTGCTCGGCCTCGACCCCTACGGGCAGAGCGTGACGGCCGTCCTGACGCTCCGCCACCCGGCCGCCCCGGCGGCCGGCCCGGGCCCCGGCGAGCCGCCGTCGCTGCCGTCGGTGGCGGCCGTACCGGAGACACCGCCGACCTCGATCCTGGGGCTGCTGCCCTACACCGCCGCCGTGCACGGGGCCTCGCTGACCGAACGGCCGGACGCGGTCCAGCCCGCCCGGCCGCTTCCCGCGCCCGTGTCCGCGCCCGGGGCGGCGATCCGGCTGCCCGACGCGGCCCCCCTGGGCTCGGCCGGCCTCCGCGCGGGGGTCGCGCGGCGCGCCTCGGCGAGCAACGGGTTCCTGCCGGTGCCGATGGACCGGCGGGCGCTGGCGGCGCTGCTCGGCGCCGCGGCCGCCGGGTACCCCGGGGACCTCGCCGGGGTCGCGACGGCACCCGCCGCGGTCGCGCTGTGCTGCGTGGTCCGCGACGTCACCGGCCTCGCCGCGGGCTGCTACGCCTACCGCGACGGGGAGTTGGCCCCGCTGCCGGTCCCGCCCGGCGCACCGGGACGGATCGCCGCCGGGCTGGCCGCGCCGCCGACCCGGCTGGACTACCTGGAGGCGCCCCTGACGGTCCTGCCGGTCGCCGCCCTGGAGGCGGGCATCGACGCGTACGGCGACCGCTGGTACCGCCTGGCCCACATCGAGGCCGGGCTGGCCCTGCAACGCGCCGCCCTCGCGGCGGCCGCCCTCGGCCTGTCCGCCCGGATCCGCTCCGACGCCTCCTGCGCCGCCACCGACGAGGCCCTCGGCCTCCCCACCGCCGGGCTGACCAGCCTCAGCGCCCTCCACATCGGCACCCCCCGCCCCGGCCCGACACTCGGCTTCCCGGTCTAGAAGAGGAGCTCCGACGTCGGGTCCGAGCGAGAGCGAGCCGGCACCGGAGCCGGGCAGCGTCACCTTCGCGGTGCCGTACGACCTGGCCGCCGAGCAGGTCGTCCTCGGCGCGATGCCGCGCTCCAAGGACTGCCGACCCGACGCCCCTAACAGCCGGTCGTAGGCCTGTTCTGACGGGTCACCTCCGCGCGGGCGGAGCGGACTCGGGCTATCGGCGCGTACCGCCAAACTCCGTCGGGTCGTGAGCCTCGCCCCGGCCGGTCGGGCTATAGGCATCACGGTGCACGTCTGTCAGACTTCGGGCCGGACACTGCCGGACGTCGTCCGGATCAGATGTCCGATGTGGTCACGGGCGAGGGGGCTGGAGTGGAGCCGGTACTCATCCTTATCATCGGGCTGATTCTACTGCTGGCCCTGGCCCGACCGATCCGGGTGATCCCGCAGGCCCGTGCCGCGATCGTGGTGCGTTTCGGCCGCTACAAGCGCACCCTCAACGCAGGCCTGAACGTAGTCATCCCGTTCATCGAACGCGTCCGCGCCCGGATCGACCTGCGCGAACAGGTCGTGCCGTTCCCGCCGCAGCCGGTGATCACCCGGGACAACCTGGTTGTCGACATCGACACGGTGGTCCACTACAAGGTCACCGACCCGCGCGCCGCCACCTACGAGGTTGCCGACTACGCCGAGGCGATCGAGCAGTTGACCGACACCACGCTGCGCAACATCATCGGCTCGATGGACCTCGAATCCATCCTCACCTCCCGTGAGGTCATCAACGCCGGTCTGCGCAGCGTCCTGGACGAGGCCACCGGCAAGTGGGGCATCCGGGTCAACCGCGCCGAGCTCAGGACGATCAAGCCGCCGGCCTCCATCCAGGACGCGATGGAGAAGCAGACGCGCGCCGAGCGGGACAAGCGCGCGGCGATCCTCACCGCCGAGGGCCAGCGCCAGGCGCAGATCCTCAAGGCCGAGGGTGAGAAGCAGGCCGAGGTGCTCAAGGCCGAGGGCGAGGCCCAGGCCGCGGTGCTGCGCGCCGACACAGGGGCGGCTGCGGGGGTCGCCGCCGCGGTGGACAGTGGAGCACCGGCCGCTCCACCGCCGCCCTTGCAGGCATCGCTCGGGCCATGCCATCAACCGTTGAGGGGGGACGACCCGCGCAGTATCGGCCGCTACCAGCTGACTGCCCGGCTCGGCGAGGGCGGTATGGGAACGGTCTTCCTCGCACGCTCTGCCGGGGAGCGCCTGGTCGCGGTCAAGGTCATCAGGCCGGAGCTTGCCGCGGACGCCGAGTTCCGCCGGCGGTTCGGCCGTGAGATCGAGGCCGTGCGCCGGGTCGGTGGATTCCACACCGCGCCGGTGGTCGCTGCCGACCCGCAAGGTGATCCGCCCTGGCTGATCACCGAGTACATCCCCGGCCTGCCGCTGCACGAAGTCCTGAAGCACTACGGTGCGTTGCCGAGCCGGAGCCTGCACACCTTGGCCGTCGGTGTTGCCGAGGCGCTTGAGGGGATCCACGCCTGCAACATCGTCCATCGCGACCTCAAGCCGAGCAACATCATCATCTCCGGAACTGGGCCTCGCGTCATCGACTTCGGCATCGCTCGGGCACTCGACGACACCATGCTCACCCGTTCCGGCCAGCTGATCGGCACGCGGGGATTCCTGGCCCCGGAGCAGTACATCGGAGGGCCGGTCACGTTCGCCACGGACGTCTACGCCTTCGGCATGGTGCTGTGCCATGCCGGAGGGGCGGTGCCGGTGGATGAGAGTGAGGACCTGGAGTCCGTCCTCGGTCTGCTGCCGGCTCAACTGGCCGATCTGGTCGTCCGCTGTCTCGACCGTGACCCCCACCGCCGTCCGACATCCACTCAGATCGTCGAGGGCCTCTCCCGAAACCGCCCGGCCGCCGGGGACTGGTTGCCGCTTCCGGTGCGGACGATGGTCGACCTGCTCAGCGCGTCCACCAGCTAGGGGCTTCTCACACGGTCTACGGCCTGCACCCGAAAGGGGCTCATTCTGGGCTCGTCGGGGCTTGTGCTGTCCGAAGGCGGGGGGCGACGTAGCTGACTCGGTCTCCTCCGTTCCATTCGTGCCAGGAGTGGGCGGTGCCGTCCGCGGTGCCCAGGAGGTCCGCGAGCGTCAGCCAGAGCGATTCGCGGCCGAGCTGGGGCCCAGTACCCCGGGTTCGTCGGGGTGGATGCGGACCTGGGCGACGGTGAGGTTGACGATGCGGTCGGTGCTCTGGCCGTACTGCAGGACGAGGCAGCCGGCGACGCGGTCCGCGATCGGCAGGCTCTCGTCGGTCTCCAGCCTGAGACGTGGTCGGTGAGAAGCCGGGAGACCTGGTCGGGCCATGGTGCGATGCCAGCGGTCTAGAACTGCTGCTGGGTGAGCTCGAGCTCACCGGAGACCAGTACCTCCTGCTACTTGCCAGACACAAGACCTTCGAGCGGGCGGGGTGGACCCGCGGCTGCGGAACCTGTTGATCCCGCTCCTCGGGTCACCTCCGCACCGGCGGAATGGACCTGACGGGGGAGGTCGAGCTGCCGCGGACGTTCGGGTCACCTCCGCACGAGCGGAGCGGATGGGACGATCATCGTCCAGATGGTGCGCTTCGATGTCACGAAGGCAACCGACGTCGGCACCGAGATCACCCCAGCCGCCGAGGTCGAGCTCGTCCTTCATCCCGACGTGGAACACACCCTCGGGCGGGCGGAGCAGACCTCTCGGTCACCGGTTTGGTCCCGACGATCACCGGGTCACCTCCGCACGAGCGGAACGAGCCGCCAGGGCGCGATGAGGACGCTGGCCCGAGATCCGGGACGGGTCGTCTCTGCAAGGGCGAACCGACAGCGCGGTCGGACTGCTGCTGGCCGGCTACACGGAGGCGACCTCCACACCGGCGGAGCGGACCTGGGGTATCAGGCCTTGGGGCGACCTCCGCGAAGGCGGGGCCGATGTGCTCCCGGATGACGCGGACGGTGCTGATCAGGGGCCGCCCCCGCGCAGGCGGAGCAGACGGCTGGTGCAGACTTCAGACCCACGCCGGGTGCGCGCCGGGCAGGTCACCTCCACACGGGCGGAGCGGACGCCCTGCCGACGCCGCAGAACATGGGCGAGGACGGGCCACCTCCGCTCAGGCGGAGTGGACGTCTGCGGGTTCGCGGCCGGAATGCCCTTGAGCGGGGCACCTCCGCGCGGGCGGAGCGGACTGCCCCCGGCATCCGCGCAACAACACCACAGACGGGGCGCCTCCGGGCGGACGGAGCGGACGCCCGGCCTACCGTCTACAGATCGCGCCTTCTAGGGTCACCTCCGCGTGGGCGGAGCGGACAGCGGGGTCGTGGTCGGGCCGTCGAACAGCCCCGGGTCACCTCCGCGTGGGCGGAGCGGACCATCCCATACGACCAGACGCTCACCCTCACCACGGGTCACCTCCGCGTGGGCGGAGCGGACTTCCAGGCCGCCAGTGAGTCGAGGTGCTCGGCCGGGTCACCTCCGCGTGGGCGGAGCGGACGACATGCCCCGGGTGGAGGAACTGCTGAGGCGCGGGTCACCTCCGCGTAGGCGGAGCGGACGGGTGGTCACCGGGCTCCCCCGCCGCCCGGACAGGGTCACCTCCGCGTGGGCGGAGCGGACGAGGGCCTGGCGCAGCATGGTCGACCCGATCTCGGGTCACCTCCGCGTGGGCGGAGCGGACACCACCCACTAGGAGCCCACCATGCTCGGCACCGGGTCACCTCCGCGTGGGCGGAGCGGACCTTCGCGACCTGCGGCGCAGTGCGGCCTTTGCCATTTGTTGACCGTGTTGGCGAGGCTGGGTTGTGCTGTTGTGGTGTCAAGGAGCGCTCGCTGTCCATGGTGTCACGGCTCGCGGACAGCACCGCTGTGACGAGCTGCCCACGCGCTCACCCTGGCGGCGGCACTCCTCCCCGCGGGCGGAGCGGACTCGTCCAGGGTCTCCAGCACCTCGTGCAGCACCGGGTCACCTCCGCGCGGGCGGAGCAGACCGGGAGAGGATGTGGCATTGCTCCGGCGTGTACGGGCCACCTCCGTACGAACGGAGCGGACGCCGGCCTGGAGGCCGACATTGGGGAGCGGGTGCGCTGAACTCGTGCGAACAACGAACAGCTCCATCAGCTCGAGCTCGCCCTCGCGGCCCAGGTACCCCGCACAGGCGGAGCGGACGCACCGTACGACTCCGCACGGTCCGCCGGGTCCGGGGCACCTCCGCGCGAGCGAAGCAGACAGAACGGCGGCATTGATCGTCGTCGACGTCCAGCAAGGCGGGTCACCTCCGCGCGGGCGGAGCGGACCCCATCAACTCGAACAGGTCCGACCACGACAGCGGGCTACCTCAGCGCGGGCAGAACGGACGAGCAACTGGCGGCCGTGATCGACGGATTCGACGGGGCACCTCCGCGTGGGCGGAGCGGACCGGGAGAGGATGCGGCATTGCTCCGGCGTGCACGGGCCACCTCCGTACGAACGGAGCGGACACCAACCCTGGAGGCCGACGTCGGGGAGCGGGTGCGCTGAACTCGTGCGGACAGGGAACAGCTCCATCAGCTCGAGCTCGCCCTCGCGGCCCAGGTACCCCGCACGGGCGGAGCGGACGACCCGTTCCTGCGGGCCGACTTCAACGACAACGGGTCACCTCCGCGCCGGCGGAGCAGACCCCTTCGTGACCTGTGGCACAGCGTGGCCTTTGCAGTTTCTTGACCGTCGCCTCCGCATGGACGGAGCGGACGGGCCGAACACGGTGGAGTACGCCGCGCAGGCCGGGCTACCTCCGCGCGGGCAGAGCAGATCGACCTCAACCGGCGGGCACTTCCGTGCTGGCGGAGCGGACTTCACCCACTCCAAGGTGCTCGCCTGGGTGTTCGGGTCACCTCCGCACGGGCGGAGCAGACCCGATCCGCGACGACAACGGTGACATCATCGGCGGGTCACTTCCGCGCAGGCGGAGCGGGCCTGTGGAACGCCGACGTCCACAACGGCTTCACCGGGTCACCTCCGCGTGGGCGGAGCGGATCGCTGGCCGATCTCGAACAGGGTGTCGCCCGACGGGGCACCTCCGCTCTGGCGGAACAGCCGAAGTCCTCTCCGGCCTGCGCGACTCCCTCGGCGGGTCGCCTCCGCACACCTCACACAGGGCAACGACAGTACCGCCGGCACTGAGACGCCTCCGCGCAGGCGGAGCGGACGTGCAGTCAGAGGCCGCCAGCCGCCTTCTGGACGGGGCACCTCCGCGCTGGCGGAGCGGACCGGTCGGAGATCAGGAACCTGTTCCCGACGACTGGGTCACCTCCGCGTTGGCGGAGAGGACGTTCAGCCCAGCTCAGAGCCGGTTGCGGCGGGTGGGTCACCTCCGCACGGACGCAGCGGACCCGGTCCGCAGGATCCGGACCGGGTCGTCGTCCGGGCCACCTCCGCATTGGCGGAACGGAGGCACACACCGGGGCACCTCCGCACGGGCGGAACGGCCACCCGAAGCTACATGGTGCTTCGGTCCCTGGTCGGGGCACCTCCGCGCGGGCGGAGCGGACGCCTGGACGTCGGGGTCGACGTAGGCGTTCATCGGGGCACCTCCGACTGCGACCTGACCGGGGCTGGTCTCGACCAGCCCGGGGCACCTCCGCGCGGGCGGAGCGGACGAGATCCCGAAGCACACCGCCATCGCGCTCTACGGGGCACCTCCGCACGGGCGAAGCGGACCCGGCCAGCGTCCGGGTGTGGGAGGTCGCCTCCGGGGCACCTCCGCACGGGCGGAACGGGACCGGCCCAAGCTCGCGCTGCGGGCAGAGCGGACTGCAAGGTCCGGCGGACCTCTGGATATTCGGCCAGGTCACTTCCGCGCAGGCGAAGCGGACCTGTGGAACGCCGACGTCTACAACGGCCTCACCGGGCCACCTCCGCGCGGGCGGAGCGGACGACGAGATCGAAGCCATCGGCACCTCCCAGACCGGGCCACCTCCGCGCGGGCGGAACGGACTCGGCGTCCGAGGCCTACGCGGACGCCCCCGACGGGCCACCTCCGCGCACGCGGAGCGGACCAGGAGGCCGCCGACGCCTTCCGCACCGGCACCGGGCCACCTCCGCGCGGGCGGAGCGGACCTCTGCGGTTCCTCCCGCCACAGCAGCGTCCACGGGTCACCTCCGCACGGGCGGAGCGGACCCCGGCCGTCAGACCGTTCCCGTCGTCAACGCCGGGGCACCTCCGCACGGGCGGAGCGGACACCCGGACCTGATCGCCGAACTCGCCTACGGCCGGGGCACCTCCGCACGGGCGGAGCGGACGTGCTCTCGGTGTCGGGCACGGGGCGCAGGGCCGGGGCACCTCCGCACGGGCGGAGCGGACCGTCTTCTGGAGGTCGGCGATCATCCAGGCGGCGGGGCACCTCCGCACGGGCGGAGCGGACGACACCCGGGCCAGCCTCCCCGCGGTTCTCTGCGGGGCACCTCCGCACGGGCGGAGCGGACGAGATCAGGGCCTTGTAGGCCCGGCTCATGGCCGGGGCACCTCCGCACGGGCGGAGCGGACCACCCCGCCGCCCTCCCGGTCGGCTCCTCCCGCGGGGCACCTCCGCACGGGCGGAGCGGACCCTTCGCGACCTGCGGCGCAGCGCGGCCTTTGGGGTTTCTTGACCGTGCCGCAGTGTCGGGTCGGCAGTGCTGTTGTGGTGTCAAGGAGCGCTCGCTGCCCATGGTGTCACGGCTCGCGGACAGCACCGCGGTGTAGAGCTACCCAGGAACTCTCACCGTGCAGGAGGCACTCCTCCGTACGGGCAGAGCGGACATCCGGTAGCCGACCGCCCCGATCCGATCGGGGCACCTCCATACGGGCGGAGCGGACGTCCACGGGGCACGCCTCGGCGACGACGGGTAGGGGTCACCTCCGCACGGGCGGAGCGGACGAGTCGCTGCTGCTGCTCGGCCGCATCGAGTTCGGGTCACCTCCGCGCGGGCGGAGCGGATCGCTGGCCGATCTCGAACAGGGTGTCGCCCGACGGGGCACCTCCGCTCTGGCGGAACAGCCGAAGTCCTCTCCGGCCTGCGCGACTCCCTCGGCGGGTCGCCCCCGCACACCTCACACAGGGCAACGACAGTACCGCCGGCACTGAGACGCCTCCACGCAGGCGGAGCGGACGTGCAGTCAGAGGCCGCCAGCCGCCTTCTGGACGGGTCACCTCCGCGACGGCGGAGCGGACTGTTCAGCGGCAAGTTGGCTGGTGCTGGGGAACGGGTTACCTCCGCGCCGGCGGAGCCGATAGCGACACAACCCGCGGCGACCAAGGCGCCTTGTTTGCCTGGGCCACCTCCGCGTGGGCGGAGCGGACACCGAGGGGCAGAGCGTCCCGAACAACCTGCGCGGGGCACCTCCGCACGGGCGGAGCGGACGGCGCCGCGAAGACCGAGTTCAACAACCTCGCCGGGTCACCTCCGCGCGGGCGGAGCGGATTTGCCGTCGCAATCGACCCGGATGCGGGGCGCCGGGCCACCTCCGCACGGGCAGAGCCGACCACGCCTTCCCGAGGCTGATCACCTTGCACAGCAGGTCACCTCCGCACAGGCAGGTTGGACGAGCAGCTGAGCGCCGTGATCGACGGATTCGACGGGGTACCTCTGCCTGGGCGAAGCGAACGTGGTCCTGGACGAGGCCACCATGATCAAGAACGGGTCGCCTCCGCGCAGGCGGAGCGGACCTATGTCGACGTAGGGGCCACCCCCGCGTAGGCGGGTCCGACGCGGCCTCGGCCTGGGCGTGAACGGCGGTCTGGGGGCCACCCCCGCGTGGGCGGAGCCGACCTGCGGGAGGGAGGCGAACTGCACCACGAGGTCGGGTCACCCCGCGGGATCGGAGCCGACAGGGTCGACAGGTCTGAGATGCTGAACGACACCGGGTCACCTCCGCGCAGGCGGAGCGGACTCCTCGTCCGTCGATGAGCGCAACAGGGGCGACGGGTCACCTCCACACGGGCGGAGCGGACCCTTCTCGACCTGCAGCGCAGCATGGTCTTTGCTGTCTTGACTGTGCTGGCGTGTCAGGCTGGTTATGCTGTTGTGGTGTCAAGGAGCGGGGGCTCATCGTGCCACGTGCTGCGGACAGCGGCTGCAAGCTGCGGTCCCGTCCTGCAGGAGCACCTGCGTGTGGGGGAGGGCGACGTCCTGGCACTCGCGGGCTCCGAAGCCCCTCGCGGGATGAGCCGAGGACGGCGTCCGCCCGGTTAGCACACAGGCCACCAGGTCGCCTTCGCGGGCGTCGAGCGGACCCGGCAACCGTCGCGGCGTGCTTCCAGAAGTCCGGGCCGCCTCCGCGCAGGCGGGGCCGACTCCCGGTAGATGTCCGTTACCCGGGACTCGGAGGGCCACCCCCGCGCGGGCGGAGCGGACTTGACGGACTGGCCGGCGTTGATCCCGAGGATCGGGCCACCTCCGCGCGGGCGGAGCAGATGGAACCATGCCGCCGTCCGCCGCCACCGCTACGGGGCACCTCCGCGCGGACGGAGCGCTTCTGGAGAGCGCGGAGTGGACTGGCGGCCTGGGCGGGTCACCTCCGCGCGGGCGGAGCGGGCCTTGTCTCGAGAGTGCGGGAGCGGCTCCACCAACATGTCGTCGGCGTCCAGCACAGGGTCACCTCCGTGCAGGCAGAGCGGACTACCGCTGCGCCACCGCGTTGCGCACCATCCCCGGGGCACCTCCGCGCGGGCGGAGCGGACCACGGTTGGGCCGAGATCCAGGCGAGCTTCAACGGGGCACCTCTGCGCGGGCGGAGCGGACTCGTACTCCACACACCCCACCAGCAGCGACGGCGGGGCACCTCCGCGCGGGCGGAGCGGACGACTGGCTGGAGGCCCACGCGATCCCGGCCGGCGGGGCACTTCCGCACGAGCGGAGCGGACGCGACGGAGCGCACCAGGGCCCGCAGCCTCTCCGGGGCACCTCCGCACGGGCGGAGCGAACACGGAAGAGGCCAGCCGCTGGTTCCCGGCTGGCGGGGCACCTCCGCTCAGGCGGAGCGGACCTCGGGAGGCTCCTCGTGACCAACCGCCGCGACGGGTCACCTCCGCGCGGGCGGAGCGGCCATGGTCCGGAGGTACTCCTCCCAGCGCTGCAACGGGTCACCTCCGCGCGGGCGGAGCCGACCTCGGGGCCTCCCGCACATCGTCCGTGCCCGGCGGGTCACCTCCGCGCGGGCGGAGCGGACTCGACGCGGACGTCCGCCCAGTTCTTGGCGCGCGGGTCACCTCCGCGCGGGCGGAGCGGACCCTGTTCACCTAGGCAAGGATGGCGACGCCCTCGGGGTACCTCCGCGCGGGCGGAGCGGACGCGGGGTGCCCTGAGGCGCAGGAGGGTGAGGGCGGGCCACCTCCGCGCCGGCAGGGCGGACTGCGACCCGGAGTCGATGCGCGAGTACGTCAGTGGGGTGCCTCCGCGTGGGCAGAGCGGACCATGCTGCGATTCCCTCGCGCTCGGCGGCGAGCGGGTGACCTCCGCGCGGGCGGAGCGGACGAGTGCACACTTCGGAGCGTATCGCGTGAACGCGGGGCACCTCCGCGCGGGCGGAGCGGACGCCTTGCCCAGCTTGGCCTTGGCCAGCCCCACCGGGGCACCTCCGAGCGGGCGGAGCGGACGCGATCGTCACCCTGAAGGACGGCGCCCCCCGACGGGGCACCTCCGCACCGGCGGAGCGAACGGGGGCGATAGTGACCATGACGCGGACCGGGCCGGGGCACCTCCGCGACGGCGGAGTGGACTGTTCAGCGGCAAGTTGGCTGGTGCTGGGCAGCGGGTTATCTCCGCGCTGGCGGAGCCGATAGCGACACAACCCGCGGCGACCAAGGCGCCTTGTTTGCCTGGGCCACCTCCGCGCGGGCGGAGCGGACCGGAGCGGGCGTCGAAGTCGTACGGTCCGCGCCCAATGGGCCACCCCCCACGCGGGCGGAACCGGACGCACTACAGGTGCGGCGCTCGTCCTCGGTCATCGGGGCACCTCCGCACAGGCAGAACGGACGAGCAACTGGCGGCCGTGATCGACGGATTCGACGGGGCACCTCCGCGCGGGCGGAGCGGACACTCCCCGAGCTTCTCCTCCGCGCTTTTTCGTCGGGGCACCTTCGCGCGGGCGGAGCGGACCCCGGAAAGAAGGAGAAAGCGGTTTCCCCAGGCGGGGCACCTCCGCGCGGGCGGAGCGGACTTGCCGTCGGCGTTGTCCGGCGGCGGGTTGCCCGGGGCACCTCCGCGCGGGCGGAGCGGACCTTCGAGACCTGCTGCGCAGCGTGGTCCTGTGCTGCTTCTTGACCGTGCTGAAGCGTCGGGTTGAGGAGCTGTTGTGGTGTCAAGGAGCGAGGAGTTGATCCTAGTGGTGGGGTGTGACGGCGTCCTCTGTTCTGGGTTCGGGTCCCGGTTGTCAGTGGCTGGGTCTAGCGTCACTGGGTGGTGACTGACCGTGCTCGAGTAGTGGGGACCGCCCTGTGTCGCGTCCGTCGTTCGATGTGGTTGTGAGGCCGTGGATCACGGCTCGTGTGCGTGCTGACCTGGCTCCTGGGGAGGTGGCTGAGCTGCCGGTGAGGGGTGGGCCGGGGGAGTCGGTGGTGCTGGGTCTGGGTGATGTGCTGAGGTGGGCTCATCTGCTGGAGCACGTCGACTGCCCGGATCCGGCGTCGGAGTCGGCGCTGTTGCGGGTGCTGATCGCGGTGACGGCGCGGGTCACGGGCCTGGACGTGGCGGAGGACTGGGACGACTGCCGGTGGGACGCGCTGGAGGCCGGCCGGCTGGACTCGGGGCGGATCGCGGCGTACTTCGACCGGTATCCCGGGCGGTTCGACCTGTTCGACGTGGAGCGGCCGTGGCTGCAGGAGCCGCGGCTTGAGGGGGAGTGCACGGGCAGCAGCGGGACCGGGCGGCTGGTGATGACGAGCCCGTCGGGGAACAACCATGTGTGGTGGCCGCTGGAGAAGGGCGGGATCGGCGGGCCCGTTCCCGCCGTGACGGCGGCGTTCGGGCTGCTGACGTGGTTGTTCGCGGGGCCGTCGGGGACGGCGGCGAACCGGCGGCGGTCGGACGGGCGGAACAGCCACTACACGGTGGCGGGGCCGATCCGGGCGCTGGTGTCGTGGTTCCCGGCGGGCCGCAGTCTCGCGGAGACGCTCATCCTGGGAGTGCCGTCGCCGGAGACCTGGCCGACGAACCCGGGTCGGGACGAGGCCCCGTGGGAGGCGGAGCAGCTCCCGGATCCGAGGGTGCCGGCGGCGCCGTCCGGGCCGGTGTCGCTGCTGACGTCGCGTGCCGCGCACGCGGTGCTGCTCAAGCCGGACGCCGACGGCGGGCACGTGACGGATTCGTGGGTGACGTGGGCGTGGGAGAACGAGCTGCCGGAGGCCGAGGACCCGTACGTGATCAGGCGTGACGAGGGCGGTCCGGTGCGGGCGAACAGTGCGCGGGTGGCGTGGAGGGACCTGGACGCGCTGCTGCTGAAGACGGTGGCGGGCAAGACGCCGCGCTACCGGCCGGCCGTTCTGGCGTCGGTGGCGCGGCTGCCGCGGGAGACGGCGGCAGGTCTGCGGTTGCGCGCGTACGGGCTGCACCAGGAGCGGCGGGATCCGGAGACCGTCTGGTTCACCGCGGTGACGCCGCCGGTGCTCGGCTTCCTCGAGGAGCTGGACGGGGACGGTGCGGCGGCGGTCTCGGTGGCCCGGTCGCAGGCCGAGGGTGTGTCGTCCGGGCTGGCGAAGGCGTTGCGGGCGGCGTGGCAGGGGTTCAGTGGCGACAGCAAGGTCTGTCCGTGGGTCGATTCGGCGCTGCCGGTGTACTGGTCGCAGGCGGAGGCCGAGTTCTGGAAGGCGGTCGTCCCGGACGGTGACGGGGTCCGGGCCCGGCCCGGGTTTCTGGGGGTCGCCACGAGGGTGTTCGACGCCGTGACGGAGGCGGCCGCGCTCACGCCTCGGGGCATGCAGGCCGTCGAGGAGGCCCGGGCCGCGATGCTCAGGAGGCCCCGGGGTCCGCGGAAGAAGGCGTAGCCGATCCGGCGCCGGGGACGTAGACGGCGGCGTTGAGGTTCTCCCGGTTCCGGTTTCCGCCCGTTCCTCGATCCCCGTTCCTCCGATCCCCGTTCGTTCGGTCCCCGGCACGGCGGGTCGACCGTGCGGGGTGGCGGCCGGGCCGGTGGGGTGCTGGACCCGGACCGGGGCCGACCACCGACCACCGAGACGAACGCTCGGCCGACACGAAAGGAGCCGGCCTCCAACCCCGTCCCCTCCCGCTGCCAGCGGGAGCCCGACCCTTCAACCCTCACCGAGGAGCCCATGTCCACCGACTCGCCGCTCGCCGCGGAACCGGACGTCCTCGCGCACCAGCGCGCCTTCATGCTGCACGTCCACCAGCAGTGCTCCACGCCCGGCGGCCGCGCCGCGGTCCGCTCCGCGCTGACCGACCCGCACAAGCCGTTCCGCGCCTACGAGTACCTGCTCGCCCGGATCCCGCGCTGGACGAACAGCGACACCGAACGCGCCTACGTCCTGACCGCCGGCATGTACGCCGACCAGGCCCCCAACCCCCGCCTCGACCGCCAGCCGAAGCCGCCCGCCGGCCTGGCCGCCCCGCTCGACGGGGACCGCTGGCGCAACCTCGGCTGGTCGCTCGCCCGCGCCGTTCACACGAAGACCCTGACCGACGACACCGTCAAGGCCCGGCTGCTGCTGATGTCCCGCCAGGACGCCGACGCGCTCACCCGCGACCTGCCGCCCCTCGTCGCCCGCCTGCGGGCCGGCGACGTCCCCGTCGTGTGGCCGCTGCTGCTGCGCGACCTGACCCGTTGGGTCGACCACCCGACCGACACCGCCCGGGCCTGGGCCCGCGCCTACTACCAGTACGACCCCACCGCGCCCACCGCCGCCAGCACCGACGAGGAGACCTCCTGATGAAGCGCCGCCTGTACCTCGACCTGCACGTCATCCACTCCTACCCGCTGTCCTGCCTCAACCGCGACGACCTCAACATCCCCAAGACCGCCCACTACGGCGGCGAGCAGCGGGGCCGGATCTCCTCGCAGTCCGGGAAGCGGCATGTGCGGGTGGAGGTGGAGGACCGGCTGGGGGAGTGGGCGGTACGCACGAAGCGGCTGCCGGAGAGCATCGCCGCCGAACTGGTGCGCACCGGCGGCTGGGACGACGAGCTCGCGCAGCGGGCCGGGCGGATGGTGGTCCTGGCGGCGGGGGTGAAGGGCGTGGCCGTGGACGGGGACAACGACACGAACAGCATGCTGCTGCTGCCGCGGGCCGGTATCGCGGAGCTCGCCGAGGTCGCGGTGGAGCACCGGGAGCTGGTGGAGGCGGGTGCGGACAGGAAGAAGGAGGCGGTGGCGCAGGAGAAGCTGGTGAAGGCGGCCGGCGGGCGGGTGCTGGAGGTGTTGCGGGGGCGGACGTCGAGCATCGCGGCGTTCGGGCGGATGCTGGCGAACGAGCCGGGTTCGGCGGTGGCGGGCGCGGTGCAGGTCGCGCACCAGCTGACGACGCACGCGCTGGCGGTGCAGCCGGACTACTTCACCGCGGTGGACGACATCACGCGTGGTCAGGAGGACGAGTCGGGGTCGGCGCACCTGGGGACGGCGTTCCACACGTCGGGGACGTACTACCGGTACAGCTCGGTGAACCTGCCGGAGCTGGCGGGGAACCTGGGCGGGGACGTGGAGGGGGCGAGGCGGGTCTCGGTGGAGTTCGCGCGGGCGTTCGCCGTGGTGGTGCCGTCCGCGCGGCAGGGGTCGACGGCTCCGTTCACCCCGCCGGCGCTGGTGCACGTGGTGCTGCGCGGGGACCAGCCGGTGAACCTGGGCGGGGCGTTCGAGCGGCCTGTCCGGGCGGAGGGGGGCAGTGGTTTCGTCGAGCCGTCGGTGCGGTGCCTGGACGCGCACTCCGGGGCGGTGAACGGCTTCTACGGGGATGGTGGTGTCCTGGCCCGCTCGTACAGCGGCCTGGGGGTCGGGTCGGTGGAGCACCTGGGCGAGGACGCCGGGTCGCTGGAGAAGCTGCTGGCCGGCGTGGACGCGGCGATCGGGGAGCACCTGTGAGCGGCGGCCTGCTGCTGCACCTGTCGGCGCCGATGCAGTCCTGGGGCAGCCCCTCGCAGTTCGGGACGCGGCTGACCTACCCGCATCCGACGAGGTCCGGCCTGACGGGCCTGTTCGCGTGCGCGCTCGGTCTGGCCCGCGGGTCCGACCTGGGGGAGCTGGCCGCACTGCGGTACACGGTGCGTGTGGACCGGCCGGGCCGGCTGCTGCGCGACTACCACACCGTCGGCGGCGGCTACCCGCGGGAGAGGACCGTGGTCACCGCCGCGGGAGGGCGGCGCCCGCTGAAGGAGGCCACGCTGCAGTCCGAGCGCTGGTACCTGGCCGACGCGGCGTTCACCGTCGCGGTCACCGGCCCGGCCGCCACCGCCACCGCGGTGGCCGAGGCGCTGCGGCGCCCGGTTTGGCACCCGTACCTGGGGCGCCGCTCCTGCCCGCCGGCCGCACCGGTCCTCGTGGGCGCCGCCGACGATCCCGTCGCGGAACTCCACCGCCTGCCGCTGCACCGCGAACCCGACGGCAAGGGCGCGACCGAGGTGGTCTTCGTCCACGACACCGACCCCGGCACCGGCCGCCCGCCGCTCACCCAGGTCCGCGATCAGCTCCCCACCACCGGCTCCCGCCGCTTCGCCCACCGCCCCTGTGGGAGACCCTCCACCCGTTCACCGCCGACCAGCACGCCGGTACCGGCACCGCCTGGATCACCGCTCTCACCGCCTACACCCGCACCTGACCCAGCCTCACCGGCCCCGCCCGCCGCGGGTGACACCGCCCACCCGGAGAACCCGATGACCCACCTCACCCAGCTCCACCTCCACCCCCGCTCCCGCGAGGCGGCAGCGGACCTGCGCAACACCAGCCACATGCACCAGCGGATCATGAGCATGTACCCCGACGCCCTCACCAGCGGCGACGCCGCCCGCCGCAGCCTGGGCGTCCTCTACCGCATCGAACGCACCCCCCAGGCCACCACCGTCCTCGTCCAGTCCACCCTCGCCGCCGACCCCACCGTCCTGCCCGACTGCTACGCCACAGCCCAGCAGCGCAATCTGGCGCCACTGCTGGAATGGCTGGCCGACGGCCGCACGGTCCGCTACCGCATCGACGCCTCCCCGACCCGCTCGCTGCGCGACGGAACCCGCGACGCCGGCGGGCGCCTCAACCGCGGCAAGCCCGCCCCCTTGCACGGCAAGGACGCGATCGCCTGGTGGGAACGCAAAGCCCACACCGCCGGCCTCAACCTCCACGACATCCTCGACATCCCCCAGGAACCCGCCACCGGCCACCGCGCCACCGGACCGATCCGCCACACCCTCACCCGCTTCGAAGGCACCGCCACCATCACCGACCACCAGGCACTCCACACCGCGCTCACCAACGGCATCGGCCGCGGCCTCGCCTACGGCGCCGGCCTCCTCAGCATCGCCCCCCACCACGAGTAAAGAAACCGCAAAGCCGCCAGAGAGCCGCAGGTCAAAAGGGTCCGCTTCGCCTGCGCGGAGGTGGCCCGCGGAAGATCCGGTCGCCGACCTCCACCTCGTGGTCCGCTCCGCCTGCGCGGAGGTGGCCTGTTGTGGCAGGGATTCTGGGACGGCCTGGACGCGTCCGCTCCGCCTGCGCGGAGGTGGCCCGTTGGCGCCGTGGACGCGGGCGACGATCTTGCTGTCCGCTCCGCCTGCGCGGAGGTGGCCTGTGGCCAGTGTTCACGTTGTTGGTAGACCGGTGATCTGGAGGAGTTTGGTGTTCGATCCGCGAGTTGCCGGTAAGCGTCGTGGGCTGCCTGATCCGTACCCGCTGGTGTGTCATCTGGCGGACACCGCGGTGATCGCGGGCGGGCTGTGGGACTCCTACCTGACGGCTTCTCAGCGTCGGTTGATCGCCGGTGGCTGGGGGGTCGATCCGGCGCGGGCGAGGCGGCTGGTGATGCTGGCGGCGGGTATGCACGACGTCGGGAAGACCATCCACTGCTTCCAGCGAGGCCTCGAAGGTACCGCCGGGCTGCTGGCCGACCTGCGGTACCCGGCGCCGACGGGCTGGATGCACGAGGAGTGGATCCCCCATCAGGTGGCGAGCCATTGGGCGCTGCCGCAGATCCTCACAGGGCTGGGGTGGCCGCCGGTCGAGCGGCCGTGGAAGTCCGTGGCGCACCAGGTCGCGCAGATCCTCGGCGGTCATCACGGGGTGTTCGGTGAGGCGCTGTCGCCCGCTGCGATGGCCGACCCGTTGAAGGAGCTGCGCGGGCTGGGTGGGGACGGCTGGGCCGAGCAGCGTGAGGAGCACGTCCGGGCGGTGTTCGGGATCTGCGGGTCGCCGGCGGCACCCGGGCGGCTGTTGCCCGCGGGTGCGGCGGTGGTGGTGACCGGGCTGGTGGTGCTGGCGGACTGGCTGGCGTCCAACACGGGGCAGGTGCGGGGCCGGCTGGCGGCGTGGAACGGGGACCTGGCCGCGCACGTCGTCAGGATCCGGCAGCGCGCACCCTGGGTGCTCGCCCACGCCCAGCTGGCGGCCCCTGCCTGGAAACCGGCTGCGACGTTCACCGACCTGTTCCCCGACATCACGAAGCCGTACCCGCTGCAGGCCGACGTCGCCCAGCGCCTCGGAGGCCTGGTGGAGGGGTCTGGGCTGGTGCTCGTCACCGCGCCCACCGGCGACGGGAAGACCGAGACCGCGCTGTTCGCCGCCCGGGTCCTCGGCGCGGCGGCCAGCGCCGGCGGCCTGGCGGTGCTGCTGCCCACCATGGCGACCACCGACGCGATGTGGCGCCGGGTGAAGAAGTTCACCGCCCGCGCCGCGGAGGTCGGCACCCCGGTGACCCTGCTGAACTCGATGGCGTGGCTGAACGAGGACTACGACCCGGACCGCGACGAGATCGTGGCGGACGACTGCGTGTCGACCCAGGCCGCGTCCTTCCTCCGCGGACCGCACCGGGGACTGGCCGCCGGAGTCGCGGTCGGCACCTGGGACCAGGCCGCACTGGCGGCGCTGCCGGTGCGCTTCAACGTGCTGCGGTGGCTGGGGCTGTCGGGCAAGACCCTGGTCATCGACGAGGCGCACAGTTACGACGCCTACGGGCACCGGCTGACGCAGCGGCTGCTGGAATGGTGCGGCCACCTCGGCATTCCGGTCGTACTGGTGTCGGCGACGCTGACCGGGCGGACCGCCACCGACCTCGTCGGCGCCTACCGGGCCGGCGCCGGCCACAAGGACACGGAGCCGATCACCTCCCCCTACCCGGGCTGGGTCCACGTCTGCGCCGGGACCGGGAAGGTCACCGCGTACGGGCCGCTGCCCACCACCCGGGAACGCGACGTCGCGGTCGACCACCACACCGTCCGGCACACCCACGACCCGGCGGTGCGCGCAGGCCGGGCCGCCCGGATCCTGACCGAGCTGCGGCCCGCCGCGGCCGGCACGGGCTGCGCGCTGGTGGTGTGCAACGTCGTCGCCGACGCCCAGGCAACCAGGAGGCTGCTCACCGAGCAGTGGGGCGAGGACGGTCCGCAGGTCGTGCTCCTGCACGCCCGCCTTCCGATGTGGCAGCGGATCGAGCGCACCAACCTGATCGAGGGCATGGTCGGCTCGAAGGGAGCCCGCCCAAACCGGCCGCTCGTCGTCGTCGCGACACAGGTCGTCGAACAGTCCCTCGACTGGGACTTCGACCTGGTCGTCTCCGACCTCGCCCCGATGAGCCTGCTCCTGCAGCGCGCCGGGCGCTGCCACCGGCACGACCACCCACGCCCGGCCTGGGCGCCGGCCCCTCGGCTGGTCGTCCTGTCCCCGCCCGACGGCCTGCCCGCCCCCAGCTGGGGCGACGTCTACGACACCTCACTGCTGCGCCGGACCTGTGACGCGCTCCGCGGGCTGGAGGGGCCGATCGCGATCCCTGCTGCGGTCCCCGGCCTGATCGCCGGCGTGTACGACGCGGCCTGGGACCCGGCCCGGATGGACGCCGACGACGCGCGGCGCCTGGCGAGGGAGCAGGCCCAGGCCTCGGCCGCCGACATGGTCATGATCCCCGCGCCGGACCGGGTCAAGGACCTGTACCCGCTGACCTCCACCCTGGACCCGAACCTCGCGGTCACGCGTCTGGGCGGTGAGTCGAAGCGCATCCTGCCCGTCTGGCCCGACGGCGACGGTTGGACCTTCGTCACCGCCGACGGCCCGGCCAAGCTGCCCCACCACCCCGGCAAGGACGACATCCGAACCGTGGTTCTCTCCACCGTCCAGGTCCGTTCGACCTGGCTCACCGGCGCCGGAGAGGACACCCACCCGCCGACCCCGTGGCAGGACATCCCCGCACTGCGCGACATCGCCCTGGTCCCGCACGACCCGCGGACCGGCCGCTGGCACGCCCCCGACGGCAGGACGATCCGCCTCGACCCCGTCGACGGCATCATCCGCGAGTGAACGCCGTACCGCGAGAAGAGACCTGCACGCCGTCCCCGGTTGGCCCGGAGACGCTGAGACCGGAGGCGGCCAATGGCGCCTCCGGCTCGGCCCGGCGGCTGGCCGTCACTCCTCGAACGCGAAGATCATCCAGTGCCAGGCGGCGTTGTCGCGGCTGGTGTCGAGCTCCTCGACGATGCGCAGCCCTTTCATCCAGCGTCCGTCGCCGTGGAACTTCGCCAGGCAGGTACAGGTGAACTCCGCGGCGCGCCGGCAGGAGGGGGTGCAGTTGTCCTTGGGGTTGTACTCGCGGCCGAGGATCCCCGAGAGGTCGCCGAGGTCTGCGGAGGTTCGAAGCAATTTGCCGATCAGCTCGGCTACCACTGGCCCGAACGTCGACGACGCGCTCGGACCGCGCGTGAGGCCGAGAACATATCGGGCCAGGTATAGGTGTTATCCGCCAGTGAACGACCAGGCCGCCGAGCTCGGCGGCCTGGTCCTGGCCGCATCGGCGCCGAGAGTTACAGGTGGCTGCCGGCCCCGTACCGGTCGAGGCCGAGCCGGTGCAGCTGGAGGTAGCGGTCGGCGGCGGCCAGGGCGGCCGGGCCACGCTTGGCGGCCGCGGCCAGCGTCATCCCGGGCTGGCCGCCCCGGTAGACCAGCACCTGGGCCCCGCCCTCCTCGGGCAGTTCGGCGGGCAGCGGTCGAGGTCGTAGCCCGGCAGCCAGTCCTCCGGCTGCTGGCCGGGTACCAGGGCGCGCAGGACCCTGGCGGTGCGGACCAGGGGCCCTCGCCCAGGATCACGAGCATCAGGTCGAGTACGTGGTCGTCGTAGGGACGGACGAGTCGGCCAGGCCCAGGCGGCCGCCGCCGCGCAGGAACAGCAGTCGCAGCACGTTGGCGGCCAGCAGTGGACCCTGGCCGCCGGCGTGTTTGCCCGGTGCCGCGCCGCCGTCGGCGACCGGGGGCCGAAGGAACGGATGACCCGGCACGTTCCTGGCCAAGATCCGGCAGGCCCTGAGCTGTTTGCAGGGAACGAGTGGCATGGGCCCGCGGCGGGCCCATGCCACTATCTCGTGCTTCTACTCTTCGTTGGCTGTTCTGTCGTCGGCCATCGGGGGAGTGGTTCAGGCGGTGGTGGCGAAGGTCCAGCCGGGCATGGTTTCCCAGGTGAGCCACTTGTTGTCGCGGTAGGTGGCGCGGGACATGGTGCCGTTGGTGCCGGTGGCGAAGAGTTCGAGGGTGTTGGTGTAGGCGTTGTAGGTGGCGGAGGGGGTGCCGGAGAACTTCCAGTCGCTGATGGTGCTCCAGCCGCTCCACTTCTTGGTGTCGGGGGCCCAGTAGGCGTGGCCGAGTTGGCCGTTGGTGCGGACGGCGAAGAGTTCGACGGAGTTGGCGGCGGGGTTGTAGACGGTGGTGGGGGTGCCATTGAACTGCCAGTCGCTCATGGTGGTGACGTCGTTCCAGCGGGAGCCGTTGAGGCTGTAGCTGTGGGCCATGGTGCCGTTCGTGGTGGTGACGAAGACCTCGGCACTGTTGTTGGCGGGGTTCACGACGGCGGTGGGGCTGCCGGTGACGGCGGGGCCGCTGATGACGCCCCAGTCGCTCCAGGACTTGGTCTTGTTGTCCCAGTAGCGGTGGCCGAGTTCGTTGCGGCTGGTGGTGTCGAAGAGCTCGACGGCGTCGGCGGCCGCGTTGTAGATGGCGGTGGGGGTGCCGTTGAACTGCCAGTCGCCGTGGGGGCGGACGTCGTCCCAGGGCTTGCCGTTGTCGCTGTAGGAGTGGGCCATGTAGCCGTCGGTGGTCAGGGCGAACACCTCGGCGGTCCGGTTCGAGGGGTTGAACACGGCGACGGGGTTGGCCTTGAGGTTGGAGATGCCGGGCAGGGCGGCCCAGCCCATCCACTTCTTGGCGTCCGGGTCCCAGTGGTTGCGGCAGAGCTTGCCGTCCTTGCCGACGGCGAAGAGCTCGAGGGTCTTGGTGGCGGGGTTGTAGACGGTGGAGGGGATGCCGGCGAACTGCCACCTCTCCAGGGTCGACCAGCCGCTCCAATCCTGGTTCTCGGTCTTGGAGTTGTAGGCGAGGACCCCGTCGGTGCCCAGGGCAAAGATGTAGGCCGTCTTGGTGTCCGGGTTGTACACGGAGTTCACGACGGCGGAGGAGTAGTCGACCTTGACGCCCCATGCGGACACGGTCTGTTGGATCCATCCGGCGATGTCGTCGACGCGCGTGCTGTAGGCCCCGGTGCGGGTCTCGGAGGCGGGGACCCCGAGGCAGCCGCCCTGCCAGGAACGCGAGGCCACCGCGACGAGTTCGGCCTTGCCGTTGGCCTCGCGGATGGTGGGGGCGCCGGTGTCTCCCTTGCAGACCGCGGCGCCCCCGGTGCCGGTGATGCCGATCCCGCCCGCGCTCACCGTGTCCAGGGTGAAGGCGTTGGTGTGGGGCTTGTCCGGCACCCACTCGTCCTTGGTGCGCCCGTAGCCGTTCACCCGCACGCTCTGCCCGGCGGTGGGCGTGGTGGTGGCGATGGGGAGCGGGGTGATGCCGGTGACCGGGGTGGCCAGGCGGGCCATGACGAGGTCGCGGTCCTGGCGGGGCGCCAGCTCGGCGACGTCGGCGCTCTTGCCGGCGATGGCCGCGGTGGTCTTCCACTTCGGCGCCCCGGCCGCGAGCGCCTGGGGCTGGGCGGGGTCGTCGGCGAAGCAGGACGCGGCGGTGAGCACCCAGTACCGGTCCACGAGGGCCCCCGTGCAGGCACGCACGTTGTCGCCGATGGCGAGCCGGGCGGTGTAGGCATAGGAGCCGTCGGCCGCCGAGGCTCCGGCCACGGCGCTGGCCGGAGCGGCGAGGAGCGGGGTCAGCACGCCGGTGACCACGGCGACTGCGACCGTGTTCGTGCGCCAGGAGCGGGGCGAAGGCTGGTGAGACATTGCTTGGAATTCCCGTCAGATGAATGGGGATTGAAAAGGCGGGTCAGGCGGTGACGTGCCGGTCGGGGCCCAGTAGCCCAGGCCCTCGCCACCGCGCCCATCCGTCCGCGGCCGGGGCGGCCAGCGGCCCGGCACCGAGTTGGACCGGCGAGGCGGCGAAGCAGCGGGAGTAGGACCGCTCCTGGGGCGGGGCGGGCGAGTTCGCCTGGCCCCTGTTCTGGAGACCGTCTCCGATGGCGTCCTTGCCCGCCGGGTCACGGGCGGGCAAGGACGGGTGTCGAGGTTGTTACGGGAGCTTGGTCCAGGGGCTCCAAGCGGAGGTGCCGGTGGTGTACCAGGCGTGGTAGACCTGCTGGTCGTCTCCGACGGCGATGGTCTCGACGGTGTTCTTGTCGGCGTGGTAGAGCGTGGTGGGAACGGTGGCGAACTTGCCGGGGGCCACAGGCGCGACGGGGGTCCAGGAACTCCAGCCGGTGGAGCCGGTGGTGTACCAGGCGTGCTTGATCTGCCGGTTGTCGTCGAGTGCGACGACCTCGATAGTGTTCTTGTCGGCCTGGTAGACGCTGCTGAGCGCGGTGAAGGTGCCGGCGGCGATGGGCTGGAAGTTGCTCCAGGTCCAGGTCGCATCGCTGTACCAGGCGTGCTTGATCTGCCGGTTGTCGTCGAGTGCGACGACCTCGATGGTCTTCTTGTCGGCCTGGTAGACGCTGCTGAGCGCGATGTACCGGCCGGGGGCCAGGAGCCGCCACGGGGTCCAGCCGGTGGCGCCGGTGGTGTAGTAGGACTGGTAGATCTGCCCGTCGTCGCCGATGGCGTAGATCTGGCTGGTGCGGCGGTCGCCGACGTACTGGGCGTTCAGCGTGGTGAACTTGCCGGGCGCTACCAGGCTCCAGCCGCTCCAGGAGGTCTCGCCGGTGGTGTACCAGGCATGCTTGATCTGCTGGTCGTCACCGAGCGCGATGACCTCGATGGTGTTCTTGTCGGCGTGGTAGACGGCCTGCAGGGGGCCGATGACCTTGCCGGGGGTGAGGAGCTGCCAGTCGGCCCAGGTGTTCGAGCCGGGGGTGTGCCAGGAGTGGTAGACCTGCTGGTCGGTGCCGATCGCGAAGACCTCGGTGGCGTTCTTGTCGGCGTGGTAGACGGCGGTGGGGCCGCTGACGAACTCGCGGGGGGCCAGGAGCTGCCACGGGCTCCAACCCGTGCTGCCGGACTTGAAGGACGACCCGTAGATCTGCCGGTCGCTTCTGAGCTGGAAGACCTCGGAGGTCTGGGCCGCCGGCTCGTAGACCGTGGCCGTGCGGTTGTCCGGCGTCAGGGTGAGGATCTGCTGGATCCATCCGGCGATGTCGTCGACGCGCGTGCTGTAGGCCCCGGTGCGGGTCTCGGAGGCGGGGACCCCGAGGCAGCCGCCCTGCCAGGAACGCGAGGCCACCGCGACGAGTTCGGCCTTGCCGTTGGCCTCGCGGATGGTGGGGGCGCCGGTGTCTCCCTTGCAGACCGCGGCGCCCCCGGTGCCGGTGATACCGATCCCGCCCGTGCTCACCGTGTCCAGGGTGAAGGCGTTGGTGTGGGGCTTGTCCGGCACCCACTCGTCCTTGGTGCGCCCGTAGCCGTTCACCCGCACGCTCTGCCCGGCGGTGGGCGTGGTGGTGGCGATGGGGAGCGGGGTGATGCCGGTGACCGGGGTGGCCAGGCGGGCCATGACGAGGTCGCGGTCCTGGCGGGGCGCCAGCTCGGCGACGTCGACGCTCTTGCCGGCGATGGCCGCGGTGGTCTTCCACTTCGGCGCCCCGGCCGCGAGCGCCTGGGGCTGGGCGGGGTCGTCGGCGAAGCAGGACGCGGCGGTGAGCACCCAGTACCGGTCCACGAGGGCCCCCGTGCAGGCACGCACGTTGTCACCGATGGCGAGCCGGGCGGTGTAGGCATAGGAGCCGTCGGCCGCCGAGGCTCCGGCCACGGCGCTGGCCGGAGCGGCGAGGAGCGGGGTCAGCACGCCGGTGACCACGGCGACTGCGACCGTGTTCGTGCGCCAGGAGCGGGGCGAAGGCTGGTGAGACATTGATTGGAATTCCTGTCGGAGGGGAAGACTCGGGGGCTTGGGGGCGTCAGCCGGTGACGGTCAGCTCGACGACGTTGGTCGGGGCGCTGCCGAGGCCCTCGCCGACGCCCTTGAAGCCGTCCTTGGGGACATCGAGGGTCTGTGAGGCGGTCCCGGCGGTGAGGGCGACCCGGACGGCACGGCCGCTGGTCTGGACCCCGAACACGTCGGGCAGCTGCAAGACAAGCGATCCCGTCGCGCCGGTGGCGGTGAAGCAGATCTTGTTGTCCGGGTTGCCCGGAGCGCGGGTCCAGACCTGGATCTGGCTGGGCTTGGCGCAGTCGCTGAGCAGGATGTGCCCGTCGCCGCGCACCAGCTTGACGCGGGTGATGGAAGCGGCGGCGGGGTAGCTGAAGTCCTCGACGGCCGAGGGCGCGGTGGAGTTGTCGGAAGGTGGCGGCGTGGTGTCGGCCGCCGCGAATACGGTCGCGCCGACGAGAGTTGCGGCAGCGGCGACGGCGATGGCTGGCCACCGGCGCAGTGCCGCATGGCCCGTCTTTCGCGCCTTGGCGAGGGGGGTGTGGATCACGTGGGCTCCATGGGGAAGGGTGAGCGGGGCTCTCTGGCGGGGGTCAGCCGATGACGCGCAGTTCGAGGAGCGCGGCGGGTTTGCCGGTGCCGGTACCGCTGCCGATTCCGACGCTGGCGCCGCCAGAGCCCTTGGCGACGTCGATGGTCTGGGAGACGCCCTCGCTGGTGAGCTTGGCGCTGACCGCGTAGTCGTCCGTCCGGATCCGGATCACGTTCGGTACCTCCATGGTGAGGTAGCCGGTGTTGGTGGTTGCGCGGAAGCAGATCTGGTTGCCGCTCTCGTTGGGCAGGTCCATGCTCAATATCTTGATCTGATCGTCGACGGCGCAGTCCGACAGCAGGATGTGGCCGTCGCCGCGCAGCAGCTTGACGTTGCTGAACGGGGCCGAACCCGGGTAGCTGAAGTCTTCCACCACCGGGGGCGCGGCCGAGTTGTCCGCTGGAGTGGTTCCGGCGGAAGCGAGTGCGGTGGCGCCGAGCGTCGCCGCCAGGGCGACGGCACCGGCGGCAACCCGCCAGCACACAGGGTTTGCCATAACTATCCCTCTCTTTTGATCACAGATTGCCTGACGTGGCGAATGTAAAAGATCTTGATGAGCTGGCCTACCTTGCCCATCAGTCATCACTCCTGATGATTCGTCACAAAATCATTGGGCGGCAGATTGGAGCCCAACCCCCCTTTGAATCTCGGGCTGAATCCGCCCCATCGAACCAGAAGGACCAAGAGTGCTACAACCGCGAACCTGTGGCTACCAGGATGAATGTCATGATTTATGTGGAACAATCCACCTGCCGGAGCCTCAGCCGGCCTCCAACTACGTCTCATGAACGGCAGGATGATTGCTCTCTGCATACCTTGAGAAGGCTGGTCAGCATGCTTACTGTTGTGGCGTAATATCTGGGTAAACTCCCCGTCGCGGCCGAGACTCGGCCGACGTTGAAGGGGAGGTTTTGGTGTACCACTCGATATCCCGCTCACGCCGGGGCGGGAGGCGGGACAGACCGCTGCTGGGCAGGCTTTTCCTGAGCCTGCTGCCGATCGCCATGGTGACCGGCCTGCTGGGAACCGGGCTGCCCGATGCCGTCGCCGCTGAACAGGTCGGCGAACAGGTCCAGCTGAGTGACCGTGAACGAGTGCTCCGGGCCTGGCTCAAGGGCGGCCCCAGTGTCCACACGCTCGCCGAGGTCGCGCTCGCCGGCGACGACCGGGACGTGAAGCGGTTCCTGGAGAACGACCTTGCCGGAGCGGAGCACGCCGACGACCTGCTCGCGGCCACCCAGATCGCTAGTCTCGGAGGACCTAAGGTCCGCGACGCCGCGGGCAAGGCCATCGACGGCTCCGCGGCCGAGCTGAAGACCTTTCTGCAGAGCGGCTGGCAGCAGGCGCTGGCCGCAGACCAGCGCCTCTGGACGACCCGGATCATCGACCCCGCCACCGGGACAGGCCGCGGACTGCAAGCCGCCGGTGACGCCGCCCTGCGGGGCTCCACCGACGACGTCCAACAGTTTCTGACGGAGGGGCAGTTTAAGGCCAAGGACACGGACGACCGGGTCAAACTCGTCCAGGTCCTCAGCGCCGGCGGCGCCAACACCCAGGCGGCAGCCAGGGTCGCGCTCAACGGCACGATCGAGGACGTCCGGGAGTTTCTCAAGGTCGGCCAGTACATCGCACAGAGCCGCGACCAGGAACGCGCCAGCATCGCACAGCTGGCCCAGCAGGCGAAGGACGCCGGGGCGCAGGCTGCTCAGGAAACCTCAGCGGCGATCGAGGCCAAGGACAAGGCGGTCTACAACTCGCAGAGGGCAAAGGAGGACGCTGCCCGAGCGGTGGCCGAGACTCAGGCTGCGGGCAGTGACACGGCCAAGGCCACGGCTGCCGCGAACAACGCGGCAACGGCTGCGGAGCGGGCGGGTGATGCGGCGAAAACGGCGATCACGGCCGCGCGCGCGGCCAATGCCTCCGCCCGCGCCACAGCCTACGCAGCCTCGAACGCGGCCGCCGCCGCAGCCGGGGCCCAGCGGGCCGCTGCCAGGGCCCGAACGGCCGCTTCCGCCGCCGCCGGTGATGCAAGCAAGGCCCACGAGGCCCGAGTGGCCGCCGATGAGGCGGACGCGGCGGCAAAGCTTGCGGTGGATGCGAAGGCAACGCTCGTCGAGGTGAAGAGGGCCGCCTCGAACAGCAAGGATGCGGCCGGAGCCGCCACCAGCGCCAGGGGCAACGCGGACGCTGCGGCCGGTTCCGCCTCCCAGGCCGGTGCCTACGCGGACAGCGCCGGCGGCCAGTCTGCGAAGGCCAAGCGCGCCGCGGAGGCGACCCGCCGTCAGGCCGCGGAAGCAGGTCGTGCCGCCACCGCCTCACAGAAGCTGGCCGGCGAAGCCGCTGGCCAGGCTGAGGCAGCGATGACCTTGCTGACCTCAGCCGCCACGCACGCCTCCGCAGCGGCCCAGGCAGCCCGGGATGCCGCCGACCGGGCCGGACAAAGTTCCAACGCTGCCCAGGAGTCGACCGACCACGCCAACGCGGCCTCCGGCTTCGCCACGGACGCACAGGCCGCGGTCGACAAGGCCGGCGACGTACAGGAGCTGGCCCGCCGTACGGAGGCCGAGGACCTGACCAACCGCACCGCGACCGCTGTCGAGACCGCCCGCAAGGCCAGCGCCGACGAGGCGGACAAACAAGCGGAGACCGACAAGGCCCGCCAGGAGGTCAAGAAGGCCAGAACCGAGGCAGACCGTCTCGCGCAGGCCGTCAGCCAGCCCGGTACCACCCCGCAACAGGTCGCCACCGACGGCCGTAAACTCGCCCTCCTGTCCCGCAAGATCTCCGGGACCTGGGGATCCGAGGCGGCCGAAGCAGCCCTGACCGGCCCCGACACCGCGGTCTTCTCTTACCTGAAGACGGGACGACGGGCGGGTGAAGAACACGACGCCCGCGAGCGCGCTACACAGATCTACACGGACTCCGAGAACCAGGCCGTCCGGGCCGCCGCCTACACCGCGCTCCAGGGTGACACTGCAACGATCGAAGCCTTCCTCTCCGCCGGTCAGTACGAGGCCGCCGCGCCCAACAACCGGCTGACCATCACCCGCCTCATCGACAAGGCGGGCCCCGCTGTCAGGGCCGCGGGCGACGCCGCCCTGCGGACCAACACCCCCGCAGCGCTGCGCGACTTCCTCGACAAGGGCCTCGCCGACGCCCAGGCGGCGGACGACCGACTCACTACCACCCGGCTCGCCGACGCCCCAACCACTCAACCCGAGCTCAAGGCCGCCGCACGAACTGCGCTTGAGGCCCCCGTCCTCCAACTGCGCGCCTTCGTTGCCGAAGAGCAGTACACCGCCCAGCGCAAGGACCAGCTGACCGCCGTCCACGTCGCGGACGTCACCGCTCTCATCGCCCAGGCCACCGCGGCCGCCGCCACCGCGCAGAAGAACGCCGCGGAAGCCCAGCGCGTCGCGGCCATCGCCCGCGGGGCAGCCAACGAAGCCGCCGGTTTCGCCAACACCGCCCAGCGGTCCGCCAACACAGCGGCCGACCACGTCACCAAGGCCCAAACCGCCGTCGAAGCGGCCCAGACCAGCGCTACCAACGCCGCCCAGTCCGCCAAGAGCGCGAACACGGCCCAGGCCTCCGCCAAGCGGGACGCGGCCAGTGCCGTGAACTCGTCCAGGCGTGCCGCCCAGTCGGCGTCACTGGCGAAGTGGGCGGCGGCGAACGCCTACGAATCGGCCCGAGAAGCCCGCGCTTCCGCAATGGCCGCCGGCAAGGACGCCAGAGCAGCCCAGGACGCCGCCGACGACGCCCACGCCAACTACGAGGACAAACTCGCCGCGGAGGAGAAGGCCAGGCTCGCAAAGCTCGAAGAGGACCGTCAGAAGGCGGAAGAACTCCGCAAACTGCACGACAAGACACAGCAAGCCGCAGACGAACTGGCAGCCAAGCAGAAGCAGGACCAGGTAGCGGCGATCGAGGAGGAGATCAAGAAGCAGAAGGAGGACAACGACAGCCTCAATGCCCTCTACCACATCTTCTCCGAGAGCGTCCACCTCACCCTCGACATCATCGGAGGCGCCGGCGGAATGATTGCCCCCGGCCTCGCCGACATCGCCGACCTCATCAACTGCGCCTACTACGCGGTCGAAGGCCGTACCGCCGAAGCCATCACCTCTTGCATCGGCGCGATCCCGTTCATCGGCGACGGTGTTGCCGTCGCCAAGTTCGGCCAGTGGGCGAAGAAGTTCGGGAACTATGGCGACAAGGCCGCCGAGTTCATCAAGAAGCTGGTCACCCGAGTTCCCACGTCGTGCCCGACGATTCCCAACAGCTTCCCCGCCGGCACCCGGGTCCTCATGGGCGACGGCAGCAGCAAGTCCATCGAAGAGGTCAGACTCGGAGACAAGGTCCTTGCCACCGACCCGGTCACGGGCGACACGTCCCCTGAAACAGTCGAGCGGCTCATCCACTCCCCGGACGACCGCGATTTCACCGACCTGACCATTGCCGGCGAGACCAAGAGCGGCAGCCTGACCGCAACCGACCGGCATCCCTTCTGGGCCGAGAACAAACACGACTGGGTCGAAGCCGCCGACCTCGCCGCCGGCGACCGGCTGCGAACCCCTACCGGATCCACGGCGACGGTCTCGGAAGTCCGACACAGGACCGATCTGCAGGCTGCCTACAACCTGACGGTCGAAGAACTCCACACGTACTACGTCCTGGCCGACGAAACACCTGTACTCGTCCACAACGACAACTGTTTCGATCCCCTGGTTCAGGCCGCGAAGTCCAAGCTTCCGGAACGGAAGGACGGGCAATGGACAACGGGCTTTGCCAGAGGCGATGGCGGAAACAGGAACGGGTATAACCTGCAAAGCGGTATCGACAATGTGGATGATAAAAGGTTTGCCGACTGGGTGAATGCGAAGCTCAAGGAGGGAGGAGTCCCTTTGGGTAATGCCACCTCCGTGCGTGCCACAGACGTGGAGCAGAAGTTTGTGGCCAGGATGTACGAAGAAAACATCACGATGGCGGAACTTGCTATTAATCACAAGGGAGGCCCTTGTGACGATGCCCTGCTAGGGTGTGATGCGGTGCTTGACTATCTGTTGGGAGACAAGGACCTGCTGGTGCACTGGCCCGATCCGAAGTGCCCAGACGGCTGGCGGAGCAGGGCGTACGGAAAGAACAAGGCGACGTGGAAGCAGACATGCCAGTAGAGGGCATTAAGTCAAACTACAAGGTAATCCCTGTTGCGGGGGATGCAAAGAGCATTCAGGCCAGATACAGGAAGGGGCACGGAAAGAATCCAGTCGTTATCACCAGCCTGGATGAGGTGGATGCGTTCATCGACGATCTACTGGATGGCGAATCCGACTACAACACCCTTGCCGAGGTGTACTCGCAGGATCGGGAGGTGACAGCTTTGGGGTTCCCCGATCATCAGCTCATGGTCTGCGCAAGCAAGAGCCTCGGGCTCGGGCTCGTCTCTTACATGGATGCGAACGGAAACTTTACCTCCCTGGGATCACCGGAAACCCGAACCAAACCCACATACCACTTCGTGTGGAATACGACCCAGTTCGCCGACCATTCAGAGATTCCAATCCCTCTCCTGCGCCAAGCGGTGAAGGAGTTCCTCATCTCGGGCGGGAGGCAGCCGACCTGCCTCGAATGGCAGCCCGAGACCTTCGGAGCATAGACACCCGAAACTGATCCCCGAAGAAGCGGCTTAGCCGTCCGATCCGGCCTCCGCCCCGAACGGGCGGGGGCCGATCACCTCCGCCCCCGAAGGAACCCGACACCCGAGGCAGGCACCGAGCCGCCGAATCGACCGTCGAACGTATCGAACGTCGCCTCGCCCCTCACTTCTACCGCGCGCGTGCCGAGTGGCTGCGCCCCACCAGGAGGTGGTCACGGCGCTGGCGGGCCTCGGCGACGAGCGGGCCCTGCCCGGCCTGCTGACGGCGCTCGACACCGGCGTCGACGACTGGCGGGCCGTGCGGGCCGCCGGGCACCTGCCCCAGGCCGCCGGGGAGCTGCTGCCGAGGCTGACCCGTCGTCTGGCCGACGCGGACTTCTCCTCGCCCTGGGGGTTGATGGGCGCGCTCGGCCGGCTCGGCGACCCGGCGGCCGTGCCCGCTCTCGTCACGGCCCTCAGCACGGCAGTCGAGCAGGAGCAGTGGCGCACCGCCGCCGCGGCCCTCCGCGCGCTCGGCGCCTTCGGCAGCGGTGCCGCACCCGCGCTGGGGACGGTCCGTCCGCTCGCCGACGCCGACGACCCGCAGCTGCGCTTCGCGGGGCACACCGAGAGGGACCCCGCCGATGCCGTGCCGCGGCTGACCGCCCTGCTCGACACCGACAGCCACCAGGCCGCAGACGTCCTCGGCCGGATCGGGGCGTCGGCCGCAGCGGCCCTGCCCCGCCTGCGGCAGCTGCTGGACGCCGGACATGCCTGGACCCGCACGCACGCCGCCGCCGCGATCCACGACATCGCCGGCCCGGCCGAAGCCGCCGTCGTCCTGCCCGTGCTGCTGCGGGGGTGGGAGAGCAACGACTCGACCGCCCGCCACGTCCTGGAGTGCCTGCAGCGGATGGGCCCCGCCGCCGCGCCCGCCCTGCCCCGGGTCCGCGCCGAACTCGCCCTCACCCGCCGCAGCGGCGGCTTCTGCGACGGCATCGAGTACGACGAGGCACTGCTGCGTGCCTGCCGGGCCGTCATCAGGCAGCCCGCCGGCCCCGGCACGCGCACGTAGCCCGGAACGGTTCCAGCTAGACGAGTAGAACCCCAGCTCGCCCGCGAGCGGCCCGGCCTGCTGATCCTCGCCGACAAGGGCTACGTCTCCGCCGAACTCGACCGCTTCCTCGACCAGTACGGCATCGGGCTGCTGCGGCCCTCCTACCGCGACCGGACTCCCGTCCTGGCGAGGGCCTGCCGAAGTCCGTCCGTCAGCTGATCGAGTCCGTCCACGACACCCTCAAGGGCCGGCTCGGCCTCGAACGACACACACGATTCGGCCAGCGGCTGCTGGCGCTGACCTGCGCGATCTGGCACAACCGCACCACCGGCCGACCAGTCGCCCGCTCACTGATCGCCTACGACCACTGACAGTGAGGATGTTCATGAGTGGTTCCCGGGCAGGTCTGACTCAACCTCTGACTGACCTCGGGTCCTCAACCGGATCTGTCGGCCTCGTCCGGGAGCCGCTCGTGAGCATCCGCCG
>NZ_JBHZCN010000024.1:0-95667 GCF_042755465.1 Kitasatospora sp. NPDC059160
GGGTGGCAGGGGCGGACAGCGGCTCGCAGTAGTCCTGCCCGGGTGACCGGGGGGACCCCCGCGCCCCCCCCCCCCCCCCCCCGGTCCGGCGCGGCGCCGGGAACGGGAAGCCCCCCGGCCCGGCGCCGTTTCCGGGGGAGGTGCTGGCGCCGGACCGGGGGAGTCGTGGGAGCGCTCAGACGGTGGCCGCCGTCGTGGCCGCCGTCGCGGGCACCGCGGGGACGGCCTCCGGCTCGGGGGCGGCGCCGCCGTGGCCGTCGACCAGGGTCAGCTCGTCGAACGGCAGCCGGCCGTCCAGGACGCGGCGGGCGCGCTCGGCGTCCAGTTCGCCGGTCCAGTGCCCGATCAGCACGGTCGCGACGGCGTTGCCCGCGAAGTTGGTGAGGGCGCGGGCCTCCGACATGAACCGGTCGATGCCGACGATCAGGCCGACCCCGTCCACCAGTGCGGGCTTGTGCGACTGCAGGCCGCCCGCGAGGGTGGCCAGCCCGGCGCCGGTGACCCCGGCCGCGCCCTTGCTGGCGATCACCATGAAGACCAGCAGCGAGAGCTGCTCGCCGATCGACATCGGCTTGTCCATCGCCTCGGAGATGAAGATCGAGGACATGGTGAGGTAGATCGCGGTGCCGTCGAGGTTGAAGCTGTAGCCGGTCGGCACGGTGATGCCGACGACCGGGCGGCTGACGCCCAGGTGCTCCATCTTGGCGATCAGGCGGGGCAGCGCGCTCTCGGAGGAGGAGGTCGAGAGGATCAGCAGGAACTCGCGGCCGAGGTACCTGAGCAGCGCGAACACGTTGACCCCGGCGACCAGGCGCAGCAGGGTCCCGAGCACCACGACGACGAACAGCGCGCAGGTGACGTAGAAGCCGATCATGATCACGGCGAGGCTCTTCAGCGCGTCGACGCCGGTCGCCCCGACCACCGCCGCCATCGCCCCGAAGGCACCGATCGGCGCGACCCACATGATCATCGACATGATCCGGAACACCAGCCGCTGCAGGTGCTCGACGCCGCGCAGCACCGGTGCGCCGACCGGTCCGAGGGCCTGCAGGGCGAAGCCGGCCAGCAGTGCGACCAGCAGGGTCTGCAGCACCTTGCCCTGGGTGAGGGCCGAGAACAGGGTGTCGGGGATCATCCCGAGCAGGAAGTCGGTGGTCGACTGGGCGCCGCCGGCGGCCGCCTGGGCGTGGCCGGACTTGGCGAGCGCGGCGGTCAGGTGCAGGCCGCCGCCGGGCTCCAGCAGGTTGCCGACGACCATGCCGATGGCCAGGGCGACGGTCGACATGGCGAGGAAGTAGCCGATGGCGAGGCCGCCGACCTTGCCGACCTTCGCGGCCTTGGTGACCGAGCCGATGCCCAGCACGATGGTGCAGAAGATCACTGGACTGATCATCATCTTGATCAGGTTGACGAACCCGGTGCCGATCGGCTTCAACTCGACGGCGAAGCCGGGGGCGGCCAGTCCGACCACCACGCCCGCGACCACTGCGGCGATCACGGCGAGGTAGAGGTAGTGGGTCCGGTCCTTGCGTCTGGGTCCCCCCGCCGTGGCGGTCTCGGTGGTCGACATCTGCGGCTCCTTCGCCCTGCAGTCCTGGCGGCCCCGGGTGGTGGGCCGATCCGACTATGGGGCCCTGGAGTGACGGAGGTCACGTTTGCGTTCATAGAGTTCACGGAGGGACGGGAACGGCCGGGGTGTCGCTCGGGGCCGGGCAGTACTCGGGCGCGGGGTGCCCGGGGCCCGGGAGTGTGCGGGGCCGTGGTGCACACTGGCAGGCATGTCCGTGAGCACCGCCCCCACCCGCTCGCGTCGCCGCTGGCTCCCGCTGCCGCGCCGGCTGGTCCGCAGCCTGGCCGGGCAGCTCTTCGTCGTCCAGGTGGTCATCGTCGCCGCCGTGGTGGCGGGCGGCGCGGTGCTGGCGTACCTGTTCACCGCCGAGCGCACCGAGGACGCGGCCCGCCGCGAGGTCACCTCGGTGGCCCACGCCGTCGCCGACTCCCCGTCCGTGCGCTCCGCCGTCGCCGGGCCGGACCCGACCGCGGTGCTCCAGCCGTACGTCGAGCAGGTGCGCCAGGACGTCGGGGTCTCCTTCATCACCGTCATGGACACCGAAGGGGTGCGCTGGACCCACCCGCTGCCCGAGCAGATCGGCAAGCGCTACCTCGGGCACATCGACTGGGCGCTGGCCGGGCAGACCCGCAGCGAGACCTACACCGGCACGCTCGGCCCCTCCGTCCGGGTGGTCACCCCGGTGTGGGACGACCAGCACCGGGTGATCGCGCTGGTCAGCGTGGGGCTGACGCTGGAGTCCATCTCCGCGCAGCTGAGCGGACCGCTGCTCGCCCTGGTCGGGGTCGCGGTGGCCGCGCTGGCGCTCGGAGGGGCGGGCACCTACCTCGCCAACTCCCGGCTGCGGCGGCACACTCACGGCATGCGGCCGGACGAGCTCAGCCATCTCTACGAGTACCACCAGGCGACCCTGAGGTCGGTGCGGGAGGGGCTGATCCTGCTCGACCGGGCCCACCGGGTGGTGCTGTGCAACGATGCCGCTCGCGAACTTCTCGGACTGGAAGGCGAGTTGGACGGGCGCCCGGTGGCGGAGCTGGGGCTGCCGGAGGCCCTGGTGGCCGCCGTGCTCGGCGAGGAGCCGGTCCGGGACGAGGTGCACCTGACCGCCGAGCGGGTCGTGGTGCTCAACACCTCCACCATCGGCACCGGTCTCGGCCGGGTGGTGACCCTCCGCGACCACACCGAACTGCAGTCGCTGAGTGGAGAGTTGGACTCCGTACGCGGCTTCACCGAGGCGCTCGGGGCGCAGGCGCACGAGGCCGCCAACCGGCTGCACGCCGTCGTCTCGCTGATCGAACTCGGCCGCCACGAGCAGGCGGTGGAGTTCGCGACCGCCGAGCTCGCCCTCGCCCAGCAGCTCACCGACCGGGTGGTCGCCGCGGTCGGCGAGCCGGTACTGGCCGCGCTGCTGCTCGGCAAGGCGGCCCAGGCGGCCGAACGGGGCGTGGAGTTGACCCTCACCGAGGACAGCCGGATCGACGACGGGGTGCTCCCGCCCGGGCTCTCCGCCCGGGACCTGATCACCGTCCTCGGCAACCTGATCGACAACGCGGTGGACGCCGCCATCGCCGGGGCCGCGCAGAGCCCGGGCCCGCCGGAGGTCACCGTCACCGCGCGGATCGACGGCGATGCGGGCGATGGGGTTGGTGGCGATGGGGGCGATGGCGGTGCGGTCGACGGCGGGGTGCTCGGCGTGGGCGGCGGGGGCGCCTGTCTGCTGCTGCGGGTCGCCGACACCGGTGCGGGCATCGACCCGGCCGCCGTCGAGGACGTGTTCCGGCGCGGCTGGAGCACCAAGCAGGACGGCCACGGGCACGGCCTGGGTCTGGCACTGGTCGCCCAGGCCGCCCGGCGCAACGGCGGCACCGTCGAGGTCGGGCGCGAGCGCGGCGCGGTGCTCACCGTACGGCTGCCGCTGACCGGCGGCCGGGTGCGGGAGCTGGAGCAGGGCGGGGTGTCGGCGTGAGCGGCGGAGGTGTGGACGGCTCCGGCGTGAGCGGCGCCGCCCCGAGCGGGATCTCCGTCCTGGTCGTGGAGGACGACCCGGTGGCCGCCGCCGCGCACACCCTGTACGTCGAGCGCGAGCCCGGCTTCCGCGCCGTCGGCACCGTTCACAGCTGCGCCGACGCGCTGCGCTTCCTGGAGCGGGCCCGCGCCGCCGGGACGCCCGTCGACCTCACCCTGCTCGACCTCTACCTGCCGGACGGCCACGGCCTCCAGCTGTGCCGCACCCTGCGCGCGGCCGGGCACGCCACCGACGTCATCGCGGTCACCTCGGCCCGTGACCTCGCCATGGTGCGCCAGGCGGTCTCGGCGGGGGTCGTGCAGTACCTGCTGAAACCGTTCAGCGCGGCGGCGCTGCACGACCGGCTGGAGCGCTACGCCCGTTACCGGGACAGCCTCGGGCGCACCGGCGAGGCGACCGGACAGGACGAGGTCGACCAGGCGTTCGCCCTGCTCCGCACGCCCGAGCGCAACTCGCTGCCGAAGGGGCTGAGCGCGCCGACCCTGGACACCGTGGCCTCGGTGCTGCGGGAGGCCTCGACCGGCCTGTCGGCGGCGGCCGCCGGTACCGCTGCCGGGGTGTCCCGGATCACCGCGCGGCGGTACCTGGAGCACCTGGTGGACACCGGGCGGGCGGTGCGCGAGCCGCAGTACGGGAGCGTGGGGCGGCCGGAGCTCTGCTACCGCTGGAAGGGGCGGTGACGGCGGGGCGTTGATGGGGGGTTGGTGGCGGGCACGGATGGGGCGCTGCCGCCCGTGACCTTTCGGTGCCCTCGTTCGTTGGGCCGGACGGGGGAGCCGCGGGCGCTGTCGGGGGAGGTTCACTCACTCGGGTGGTTCTGGGTGCCCCCGCGGCATTCCGGCAGGTCACGGGCGATAAAGTTAGGCTTACCTAACTTCTTCTGGGGGTTCGCCTTGTCGCTCGCCGCCGTACCCGCCCAGGCCGCCTCCGGGGCCACCGCCGCCGCGGCCCCGCCCGCCGGCGAAGCCATCCTGCGCCGCCAGCGCGTCCGCGAGTCCGCCGCCCGGACGTACGCCCGGTCCTTCCCGATCGTCCCGGTCCGGGCCCACGGCATGACCGTCGAAGGCGCCGACGGCCGCCGCTACCTGGACTGCCTCTCCGGCGCCGGGACGCTCGCCCTCGGGCACAACCACCCGGTGGTGCTGGAGGCGATCCGCCGCACCCTCGACAGCGGCGCCCCGCTGCACCTGCTCGACCTGGCCACCGCCGAGAAGGACGACTTCACCAGCGCGCTGTTCGAGAGCCTGCCCCCCGAGTTCGCCTCCCGCGCCCGGGTGCACTTCTGCGGGCCGGCCGGGACGGACGCCGTCGAAGCCGCCCTCAAGCTGATGCAGACCGCCACCGGGCGCTCCGGCGCCCTCGCCTTCACCGGCGCCTACCACGGCATGACGGCCGGCGCCCTCGCGCTCACCGGCAACGTCGCCGTCAAGGAACCGCTGCCCGGCGGCGGCGAGGTCGTCCGGCTGCCCTACCCGTACGGCTACCGCTGCCCGTTCGGGGTCGGCGGCGAGGCGGGCGCCGAACTCGGCGCCACCTACGTCGAGCGGCTGCTCGACGACCCCTCCGGCGGTGTGGTGCCGCCCGCCGCGATGGTCCTGGAGGCCGTCCAGGGCGAGGGCGGGGTCGTGCCCGCCCCCGACGGCTGGCTGCGCGAGATGCGCCGGATCACCGCCGAGCGCGGCATCCCCCTGATCGTGGACGAGGTGCAGACCGGCGTCGGACGCACCGGCGCGATGTGGGCCGTCGAACACAGCGGCATCCTCCCGGACGCGATGGTGCTCTCCAAGGCCATCGGCGGCAGCCTGCCGCTCGCCGTGGTCGTCTACCGCGAGGACTACGACGGCTGGCGGCCCGGCGCCCACACCGGCACCTTCCGCGGCAACACCCTCGCGATGGCCGCCGGCGCCGCCACCCTGCGGTACGTCGCCGCGCACGGACTGGCCGAGCGGGCCGCCGTGGCGGGCGAGCGGATCACCGCCCGGCTGCGTGAACTCGCCGCCGAACTGCCCGCGATCGGCGACGTGCGCGGGCGCGGGCTGATGATCGGGGTCGAACTGGTCGACCCCGGCGCCGACCCCGACGCCTGCGGTGCCCGCCCGGCCGATCCGGCGCTCGCCGTACGGGTCCGCGAGGCCTGCCTGGCCCGCGGGCTGATCGTCGAACTCGGCGGGCGGCACGACGCGGTGCTGCGGCTGCTGCCGCCGCTGACCATCACCGACGAGCAGGTCGCGGCCGTGCTGGAGCGGCTGGCGGAGGCGATCGCGGCGGCCTCGGCGGCCTCGGCGGCCCAGGCTCCGGCCACGGCTCAGGCCACGGCTTCGGGATCGGGTTCGGGCTCGGGCGCGGGAGCGGCTCGGGTTCAGGCTTCGGCTTCGACGGCGCGGGGTGGGGCGTGACCGCCGCCGACCCCGGGGCGGTACCGCCCGAACTGCCCGGCGGGGGTGGCGATCCGGACGCCCTCGCGGGCGGCGCCGCCGGGCCCGGTGCCCTCGGCCCGCTGCTGGCCACCGTCCTCGACGCCCTCGACACCGGCACCGCGCTGCGCTCCGGGCCACTGCCCGCCGGCAGCCCGGCCGAGATCGCCGCCCTGGTCGCGGACGGCCTCGCCGGCGCCCGCGGACGCGGCGCGCTCGCCCGGCTCACCGAACTGCTCGCCTACGGCGCCGCCGACCCCGCCGACCCGGCCTGCGCCGCCCACCTGCACTGCCCGCCGCTCGCCGTCGCGGCCGCCGCCGACCTCGCGGTCAGCGTGCTCAACCCCTCCCAGGACTCCTGGGACCAGGCCCCGGCCGCGACCGCCCTGGAAACCGCCCTGCTCGCCGAACTCGCCACCCTGGTCGGCTACGACCCGCGCCGCGCGGCCGGGGTGCTCACCTCCGGCGGCACCGAGTCCAACCTGATGGGCCTGATGCTGGCACGGGACCAGAAGCTCGACGGCATCGTCGAGCTGGACGGCATCCCGGCCGGCGCCCGGCCCTGCATCCTCGCCTCCGAGGCCGCCCACTTCTCCGTCCAGCGCGCGGCCGCCCTGCTCGGACTCGGCGAACGCTCCGTCCTCGCCGTCCCCGTCGACCGCCGACTGCGCATGCCCCCCGAGGAGTTGGAACGCGCCCTGGCCGAGGCCAGCTGGGCCGGACGCACCCCGATCGCCGTCGTCGCCACCGCCGGCACCACCGACACCGGCGCCATCGACCCGCTGCACGCCGCCGCCGACCTGGCCGGCCGCTACGGCGCCTGGCTGCACGTCGACGCCGCGTACGGCGGCGGCGCGCTGCTCTCCGACCGGCTCGCCCCGCTGCTCGACGGCATCGCCCGCGCCGACTCGGTCTCCCTGGACTGGCACAAGCTCGGCTGGCAGCCCGCGGCCGCCGGGGTCTTCCTGGTCCGCCGGGCCGAGACCTACGTCTCGCTGGCCCGGCGCGCCGAGTACCTCAACCCCGTGGACGACGAGCAGGCCGGCTACCCCAGCCTGCTCGGCCGCTCGCTGCGCACCACCCGGCGGGCCGACGCCTTCAAGCTCGCCGTCACGCTGCGCACCCTCGGCCGGGAAGGCCTCGGCCGGCTCGTGGACGCCTGCCACGACCTGGCGTTGGCGGCCGCGGACGCCGTCCGGGCCGAACCCTCGCTCGAACTGCACGCCGAGCCCGTCCTCACCGCGCTGCTCTTCCGCTACCGGCCGCCCGGGATGACGGACGAGGCCGCCGTGGACGAGCTGAACGGGCAACTGCGCCGGCTGCTGCTGCGCACCGGACGGGCGGTGGTCGGGCGGACCGAACTGCCGGGGGACGGGCCCGGGCGGGTGCGGCTGAAACTCACGCTGCTCAACCCCCACACGACGGCGGGTGAGGTGGGGGCGCTGCTGCGGGAGGTGGTCGGCGCGGGGCGCAAGGTCGCCGGGGAGCGGGCGGGGTAGCGGCGCCGTCGCTGTCGCCGTCGCTGTTGCCGTCGCTGTCGCCGTCGCGGGTGGGCGGGCGGGCGGTGACCGGGCCGGGGCGGGGCGGGGCGGACGGGGGGTCCGGGCGGGCTGGGGTCGGGTCCGGTGCGGTCAGCCGTTCAGGAGGATGCCGCGGGTGAGTTCCCAGGTGTCGGGGTCGGCGGCGACCAGCAGGCCGTCCTCGCAGCCGGGGGCCTCGGGGCGGTACGGGGCGCCGTCCATGCGGGCCGAGACGCCGCCGGCCTCGGAGAGCAGCAGTGAACCCGGGGCGTGGTCCCAAGGGAGGGTCCGCCAGTAGAAGATGAAGTCGGTCCGGCCCTCGACGACGTCGGGGTACTCCATCCCGGCGGCGCTGCGGCCGGGGGAGATCTCGCCGAAGGCCGCGCAGTGGGACTCCAGGCGGTGCCGGTCGGCCGGGTCGAGGAAGCGGCTCTTCAGGATGCCGGTCAGCTTCCCGGCGTCGGCGGGCGCCGGGCGGCGGGTGAGGCGTTCGCCGTCCCGCCAGGCGCCGGAGCCCAGTTCGGCCCGGTAGGCGGTCGCGGTGGCGGGCTGCCAGATCCACGAGGCGACGGTCAGGCCGCTGCGGACCAGGGAGCACATCACGGCGTAGTCGGGGCGGCCCGCGACGAAGTTGGCGGTGCCGTCCACCGGGTCGACCAGCCAGACGGCGGGCTCGTCGTGGATGGCCAGGGCGAGCGCCGGGTCGGCGGACACCGCCTCCTCGCCGACCACCGGGACGGGCAGCAGTTCGTGCAGGCGGCGGGCGATGATCGCCTCGGCCTCGCGGTCGGCGACGGTCACGACCTCGCCGGGCGCCTTCTCCATCACCTCGCCGGCGGTCAGCGCCCGGAAGCGCGGCTCCACCGCCTCGGCCGACGCCTCGGCGAGTATCTCCGCCACCTTGTCCATCAGCACGTTCGCGCTCCCTTCGCCGGTTACCACTCTCCCACGAGTGGGTGGAGCGGGTGTCGGCCGGCGGGTGGCGGCGGACGGAGAACGGGGAACAGATGACGGATAACAGATGACAGATTTCGAAATCTGTCATCTGTTATCCGTTGGTTGTCCGCCGGTTCCCCGGCGGTTCGGCTTCGGTCGCCGGCCGGCCTCCGACCGGCCGCGGGTCAGTCGCCCAGGTAGTGGAACCCGGGCCGCGGGTGCATCAGGAACTCGTGGTGCGAGATGTTCCACCCGTACGCGCCCGCCATCGCGAACAGCACCCGGTCCGCCGTCCGCAGGCCCGCCGCGCCGTCCGCCGCCCGGGCCAGGACGTCCTTCGGGGTGCACAGCTGCCCGGCCAGGGTGGCCCGGCCGGTGGTGACGGCGGGGCGCGGCCAGGGATGCGGCCAGGCGTCCACCGGGAGCACCGCGAAGGGCTGGGAGTGCCCGCGGGTGGCCGGGGTGCGCAGGTGGTGGGTGCCGCCGCGGACCACCGCGAAGTCCTCGCCGTGGCTGCGCTTCACGTCCAGCACCTCGGTCGCGTACCAGCCGCAGTAGGCGGTCAGCGCCCGCCCGGGCTCGATCCGCAGGGTCAGCCCGGGGTGGGCGTCGAGCACCTTGGCCAGGCCCTCGCCGAAGGCCGTCCAGTCGAAGCGCCGTGCCGGGTCGTCGTAGTCCACCGCCATCCCGCCGCCGACGTTGACCTCGGCGAGCGGGAAGCCGTGCCGCTCGGCCAGTTCGGCCGACCAGGTGACGATCTGCTCGGCGACCGCCAGCTGCTCGTCCGCCGCCAGCCCGCTGGCCAGGTGGGCGTGCACCCCGCGCAGCCGCAGCCGGCGCCCGAGCGGGCCGCCGTCGGTGAGCAGCCGGGCGCACTCCTCGGCCTGGTCGGGGTCGAGCCCGAACGGGGTCGGCCGTCCACCCATCGCCAGCGGCACCGCGTCCAGGGCCTCGGTGACCACCGGCAGGTTCACCCGCAGCAGGACGTCCACGACGGCCGCCGGGCGCTCCGCCAGGACGGCGGCGAGCCGGTGCAGTTCCTGCTCGCTCTCGACGTGCCAGCGGTGCACTCCGGCGTCCACCGCCGCGAGGATCTCGGCGGGGGTCTTGCCCGGCCCGCCGAAGGCCAGCGGCGCGTCCGGGACGGCGGCCCGTACGTGCGCCAACTCCCCGCCGCTGGAGACCTCGTAGCCGTCGACGGCGTCGCGCAGCGCGGTCAGCAGCGGCGCGTCCGGGTTGGCCTTGGCGGCGTAGTACAGCTCGACCCGCTCGGGCAGTGCGGCCCGGACGGCGGCGGCGTGCTCCCGCAGGGCGGCCAGGTCGTAGACGTAGGCGGGCAGTTGGTCGGGCGCGAGGGAGGCGACGTGGCGGTGGACGGCGTCGCTCACCGGGGCGCCGGTGGTGGGGGTCTGGCTCATCGGACGGCGCTCCCGGTCGGAAGGTGGGCGGTCATGCGGGCGGCCTCGGCGAGCACCGAGCCGGCCAGCGGGGAGGGCAGCCGGACGTACCCGGCCTCCCGGTCGGCCTTGCGCTCCCAGCGGGTGAGCAGGTTGGCCTTGGCGGGCAGCGGGACACCGGCCAGCAGGGCCCGCAGCCGCGGCGGGCGGCCGTGGGCGGCCGCGTACTCCTCCAGGGCGTCCCGGACGGCCTGCCAGAGCGCGCCCTCCAGCTCGGGGTGGCGGTCGGCGAGGGCGGCGAGCAGTTCGGCGACGTGGTTGACCAGCAGGCAGTAGACCACCCGGTCCCAGCCGCGCTCGGCGTCGTAGGTCATCGGGCCGGCCACCTCGGGCGGCAGCGCGGCCAGCAGTTCGGCGTTCTGCTCGGGGACGAGCTTGGTGCCCTCCAGGTCGCGGAAGAGCACCTGGGTCGGCCGGCCGTCCGCGTCCACGCCGATGAGCACGTTCTGCAGGTGCGGCTCCAGCACTACGCCGTGGTCGAAGTAGGCCGCCAGCACCGGCGGGAGGAGCAGTCGCAGGTAGTCGCGCCACCAGTCGAGCGCGGCCGCCCCGCCCGAACTCGACTCCAGCAGCCGGGAGATGTGGGCCGAGCTGGTCGGGTGCTCGTCGGCGACGGCGCCGGCGAGCAGCGGGGTGACGCCGGGCCGCAGCAGGCCGCCGAAGCCCTCGCGCAGGATCAGGCCGAAGCCCTCGAACAGGGCCCGGTCGGGGTGGCCGTCGGCGCCGGGGAGGGCGAGGGTGCGGAAGGCGGGTTCGCGCAGCATCGCCGCGTCCGGGAAGCGCCCGGCCAGGTCGGTCAGCACCGGGTCCAGCAGACGGGTGAGCCGGACGGCGCCGGTGAGCTCGTAGGCGGCGTTCTTGCGCAGGCAGTTGGTGATCCGGACGTTGAGGCTGAACTTGAGGAAGGCGTCCGCGCCGTACAGGGTGCGCACCGAGGCGGTGGCGGCGAAGTGCTCGCCGCGCGGGCCGAGGTCCAGGACGTCGCCGCGGGCCAGGGCGGCGCGCAACAGCGGGTGGTCGCCGATGAGTTGGTACTGCCAGGGGTGGGCGGGCAGCAGCCGGTAGCCGTCCGGCACCTCACCGAGGCCGTCCAGGACGGCGCTCGCGTCCCGGTCCAGGGACTCCTCGGCCAGCAGCTCGGCGCGCACGGCCAGGTGGCGCAGCGGGAAGGCCGCGCGGGACTCGGGCGCGTAGTGGCGCCAGTCCCCCCGGGCGGCGGAGCGGGACTTGGGGGCCGGGTGGAAGCGGTGGCCGAACAGCAGGGCCTGCTCGGACTCCAGGTAGCGGTCCGCCTCGGCGGCCGGCCGGTCGGCCAGGCCCGCGCCGACGCCCTGGTGGCTGGAGGCCACCTGGTCGAGGAACTCCTCGTTCACCGTGCCGGTGCGCAGTTCCAGCTCCTCCTGGGCGTACCCGGCGAGCTCGCGCCAGCCCAAATCGCGCCACCCTTCGGGGGTTTCCTCGTGCACGGGGCCGGTGAACCGGTGCGCCCCGAGCAGCGAGGTGCGGCGCAGGGCGACCCGCAGCAGGGTGCCGCGGCGGGGCAGGCGCAGCAGCAGGTGCCCGTCGTCGACGGCGGTCTGGTGCTCGGGGGCGGACACCTCGCGCAGCAGGCAGTTGAGCAGGGTGTGGGCCACCGCCGCGTCCGCGCCGGGCAGTTCGGCGGGGTCCGTGGCCGACGGCGTGGTCGACGGCGTGGCTGGGAGAGTGGCGGGGAGGGTGGTGGGCCGGGCGGTCATCGGGGACTCCTACGGGTCAGGAGGGCGAGCAGGGCGGCGGCCAGTGCGGCGACGGTGCCGGTGACGACCGGGGCGGCCGGTCCGCCGCTGCCGTTGGCGAGCGCGGCGGCCAGTCCGGCGGCGACGGCACCGCACTTGGAGACGGTTTCGCGGGTGCCGAACATCCGGCCCGGCGCGCGGCCGCGGGCGGCTTCGGCGGCGAGGACGGCGAGGCAGACCAGGCCGAAGGTCATGCCGAGTCCGAGCACGGCCCGGGTGAGGGCGAAGGTGAGCAGTGAGTGGGCCGGGGCGTGGCCGACCAGTCCGACGGCCACCAGGGCGAAGCCCAGGGCCAGTCCGCTGCGCGGGCGTGCCTCGACGGCGGCGTGCACCCGGCCGGCAGCGACCAGGTAGACCAGGTGCGGCAGCGCGAACAGCAGGCCCGCGACGGTGCCCCCGGCCCCCGGCAGCCGCTGCTGGACCAGGGTGATCAGGTACGGGAAGGAGATGATGGTGGCGAAGACGAAGGCGAACTCGAAGGTGTAGAGCAGCCGGAGGGAGCCGGGCGGGTCGGCCGGGCCGGTCGCGGCGGTCGCGGCGGTTGCGGCGGCGGCGCGGCCCGCCGGCGCGACGGTCGGACGGACCGGCTCCGGCAGGGAGTTGAGCAGTGCCGCGGCGGTCAGCGGCAGCACCGCCATCACCAGGTACTGCCGGTGCGGGTCGATCCACGGCGACAGTGCGCCCACCAGGATCGGCGCCGCCACCAGGGCGGCCCGGGCACTGCCCTGCATCAGGGTCAGCGCCTTGGACAGCCGGGAGCCGTCCAGGGCCGCGGCGAGGTAGCCGTTGGTGGCGGAGAAGGTGCCGCCGAGGAGGCCCTGGAGCACCAGCGCGGCGGTGAACGCCGGCAGGCTGTCGGCGGCTCCGGCGAGCAGGAAGGAGACGGCGAGGCCGAGTTGGGCGCGCAACAGCAGCCGCTTCTGGCCGAAGTGGTCGGCCAGCCGGCCCCACAGCGGGGCGCCGAGGGCGGTGAAGACGGTCGGCACGACGTACAGCAGACCGGCCCAGTGGCCGCTGTGGTCCCCGAGGGTGGGGAGGATCTCGGTGAGGTACGGCGGCAGACCGAGGGCGGCGAAGGAGGCGACGAAGTAGCAGGCCGCCACCGCGTGCACCTGGCGCCGGTCCAGCCCCGCGGCCTCGGTCGGCCGCGACAGGGGTTCGACGGTCGTCACGAACGGTCCCCGGACAGGAGGTAGTTGGGTCCGTTGGTGTAGTGCTTGTTGATGTCCGCTGCGCCGCTGCGCTCCTTGCTGAGCAGCGACCCGGCGCTCACCATGGCCTTGACCGGCAGCCGTTCGGCCTCCAGCAGGTCGGTGCGCAGCGGTTGCCCGGCCGGTCCCAGCCGGTCGACCGCCTCGCCGAGGACGGTGCGCAGCAGCTCCAGGCTCCGCGCCAGCGGTACCCGGCCGTGCGCGGCCAGGCCGAAGGCGAGCGAGGCGGTGCACAGGTGGCCGGTGATGGTGGTGAACAGGTCGGTGAGTGCGCGGTCCTGCTCGCCGAGGATTCGCGGATCACGGAACTCGGCCACCAGGGCGGCCAGTTCGCGGACCGGGGAGCGGACCGCCCGGGCGGTGTTGACCCGGGGGCCGTCGTTGTCCTTGTAGAGCAGCCGCAGGCCGGTCCCGTCGAGGACCAGCGAGGTGTTCTGCTGGTGCGACTCCAGGGCGATGCCGTGGCCGAACAGGGTGGTCTGCCAGTCGACCAGCAGCCGCAGCAACTCCTCGTACAGCGCGGGGACGGAGCCGTGGTGGAAGCGGTCGGTCAGGTGGTCGATCACCAGCCGGCCGTCGGGCGCCTCGGCGAGCAGGGCGGCCAGCGGGACGCTGACGGCGTCGTCCAGGCCCTCCGGGTAGCGGCGCAGCAGGACGGCCAGCAGCTCGTCCTCGGCGTGGGCGTAGTGCTGTTCGTCGGCGTGCAGGATCCGCCCGGCGAAGCGCGGTTCGCGGGCGGCCACGGCCTCCACCAGGCGCTGTCCGACCGCGCCGTTGACCAGGGTGACCGGCTTGATGGTGCGGCGGTTGCGCAGGCCCAGGGTGGCGGTGGCGAGCGGCAGTTTGAGGTGGCAGGACGGGTCGGCGGCCACGGCGACGGTGCGCATGGACAGCGTGGGGAGCACTTCGAGGTACGGCTCGGGGGCGAGCACCGCGCCCGGCGCGATCCGGGTGAAGTCCTCGTCCGCGGTGAGCGGATGGACCGGAACGGTGGCGAACTCGCGCGGTACGCCCAGCTGTTCGGCGCTCGGCCACCAGGCGGGCAGCGGACCGTCGCCGTGCACGGTCAGCCGGCCGGCCGGGACGGCGAGCCAGCGCAGCTCGAAGCTCGGGTGGAACTCCGGCGCGTAGGAGCGGAGTTGGGCCTCGCTCAGGCCGGAGCGGCCCCGCGCGGTCGGGTAAACCGGGTGGTCCAGGAAGGCGGCGAGGGCCTCGAAGCCGAGCGCGGCGCGCGGGCCGGCCCAGTCCGCCACGTCCTTGCCGTAGCGCTCGGCGAGTTCGGCCTGCACCTCGGGCCGCACCCGGTCGTGCAGCTCCATGGTGGCGAGGGTCTGCCGGCACTCCTCGGCGAAGGCCAGGTGGCCGGGGCGGTCCAGCGGATCGGCCCGCTCCGCCAGCAGGGCCAGGACGGCGGTCAGTTCGGTGAGCCGGGCGCCGTCGACCTCCAGCTCCGGCAGTCGGGCGGCGTGGTCGGCCTGGAAGCCGTCGGGGGCGACCGGCAGGGCGAGCGAGCCGTCGCTCAGCCAGGGTCCGTCGGGGCGCTGCTCCAGGGTGCCCCGGGTGCGCAGGCCGAGCACGTCCTCCCGCAGCAGGGCGGACAGCACCCGCAGGGTGAGCTGCTCGGCCGGGGTCGAAGCGGCGGGAGCCGTTGCGGTGGGGGCCGTTGCGGTGGGGGTCGGCCCGGCGAGGGTCGAAGCGGCGGGGGCCGTTGCGGTGGGGGCGGGATGATCGGCCGGGTTCATGAGGTGATCTCCCAGCGGTTGGCGGCGATGAACTCCGCGACCGCGCCGTCCACCGCATCCTGGTCCGGACCGACCGCCCAGACGATGCCCAGGTAGTCGCGGTTGGTGCGGTAGAGCTCGTGCCGGGCGCCGAGCTCGCGCACCGGCAGGTAGGACAGCGTGACCCCGTCGGCCCGTCGCTCGAAGTGCGGCTCGGGGGCGGCGGTCAGGGTGCCGGGCTGCTCGGCGCAGACCCGCTCGTGGCGGGCCCGCCGGTCGCCGCGGGCTCCCAGGTCGGCGGGCAGCTCCTCGCCGAGGTGGGCGCGCAGCACCAGCTCGAAGTAGGGGATCCCGAGGATCTCGGCGAGCATCAGGTCGCACTGGTCGCCGATGGCGCGGTAGTTGACCTCGATGATGCGGGCGCGGCCGTCCGACTGGAGGACGAACTCGGTGTGGCAGGCGCCGAGTCCGACCCCGAGGGCGTCGAGCTGGGCGAGCACCTGATCGACCACCGGGTGGGGGTGCGCCGGGGTGAAGGTCAGCACCTCTTCGATGAAGTCCGGCGGCGGGGAGAGCCGGGTGCGGAAGCCGCCGAGGACGCGCCTGGTCCGGCCGTCGCCCAGGGTCTCCAGGGTGCACAGCTCGCCGGCCAGGAACTCCTCGACCACCAGGGTGGCGCCGGGGCGGCGCTGCTGGATCTCCTCGACCCGCAGGGCGAGTTCGGCGGTGTCGGCGACCAGGGTGACGTCCTCGCTGGCGACGCCCTCGCGCGGCTTGACGATGCACGGGAACGAGGGGGTGAGGCCGCTCGGGTCCTGCCCGGGTGCCAGCTCGGCGGACTCCACCGCGTCCAGGCCGCGCTCGGCGAGGTGGCGGCGCAGCTCGCCCTTGTTCTTGGCCCGCAGGGCGGCCTTCCAGTCCTTGCCGGCCAGGCCGAAGTACTCGGCGACCAGGGCGGTCTGGGTCTGCAGGTGGTCGCTGTTGCTGAACACCGCGGCCGGGGTGTGGTGCTGGGATATCAGGCCGATGACCTCGCGGAAGTCCTGGACGTCGCACTCCACCACCTCGCAGGCGAACTCCGCTCTGGCGTACGCGCGTTGGTGGGCCTCGACGTGGTCGGTGAGGACGGTGACGTCGAGTCCGAGCCGGGCGGCGGCGGGCAGGAAGCCGCGGGTGACCGAGTCGGTGGGGTTGAGGGCGAGCAGGTAGAGCCGCATGGGGATGGTCCTCGGGGCGTGGGGGCGGACGAAGGACGGCGAACAGATGACAGAGTTCGAAATCTGTCATCTGTTATCTGTCGTCTGAAAGATGAACTCTGAAAGTTGAATTCTGAAATCTGTTCGCCGTCAGCTGTTCGTTGTGGCGCGACGACTACTTGGGCGCGTCCACGCCCGCCGCCTTGGCGATGTCGACGAGCATCGCGTCCGCGGCCTGGACGCCGATGCCGGACATCCAGGTCTCGTCCGGCACGGTGAAGACCTTGTTGTTCTTGACGGCGTTCAGGCCCTGCCAGACCGGGGTCTGCTGGACCTCGCTCTCCTTGGTCTTGGACGGGTCGTCGGCAGTGGTGACGAACACCAGGTCGGCGTCGGCCTGGCTGACCTGCTCGGCGCTGACCTCGATGATGTTCTTGTCCACGTCCTGCGGGGCCGGGCGGGTCAGGCCGACGTCCTTGAGCACCACGCCGCTGTACGAGGCCTTCGCGTACAGGCGGGTCGGCCCGGCCACGAAGCGGACCACCGAGGCGGTCGGCATCGTCCCGTTGTACTTGGCCTTGATCGCCTCGCCCAGCTTGTGCGCCCGCTCCTCGTAGTCGGCCAGCGCCTTCTTCGCCTCGTCCTCCTTGCCGAGGGCCTGGGCGTACAGCGCCAGGTTCTCCTTCCACGGGAAGCCGGTGGTCTCGGCCAGCACGGTCGGCGCGATCGCGTTCAGCTGGTCGTACACCTTGGCGTGCCGGACCTTGGAGGAGAGGATCAGGTCGGGCTTGAGGGAGGCGATCAGCTCCAGGTTCGGCTCGTTCATCGGGCCGACGTCCTTGGTGTCCTTGATCTTGTCCTTGAGGTAGTTCGGGAACCCGCCCTCGGTCTTCATGTGCGGGGACACCGCGCCGACCGGCGTGATGCCGAGCAGCGTGACGTCGTCCAGCTCACCGCTGTCCAGCACCACGACGCGCTTGGGCTGGGACTTGATCTGGGCGGTCCCGGCGGCGTGCTTGACGGAGCGCGGGAAGCCGGCGGCGGTGCCGGCCGAGGCGGCGGCGGAGGAGCCGGAGTCACCGCCGGACTTGGCACCGTCCCCGTTGCTGCCGCAGGCGGCGAGGAGCGTGGCGGACAGCGTGACGGCGAGGACGGCGACGGGGAGTCGGCGGTTCATCGGAGTTCCTTGGATCGGGTCGAACGGGGAGGCGGAAGAGAAGGGGGGGACGGGAGGAGGAGGTCAGACGGTGGCCGACGCGGCGGACACGGCGGCAGTGCGTACCCGGGCCCGCGGCACGACCAGCGGAGTGCCGGTCTCCGGGTCGGGCACCACCCGGCACGGCACGCCGAAGACGGCCTCGACCAGTTCGGCCGTCAGGACCTCGGCGGGCGGACCGGCCGCGGCGAGCCGCCCGTCCTTGAGCACCACCAGGTGGTCGGCGTACCGCGCGGCCTGCCCGAGGTCGTGCAGCACCATGACGACGGTGCGTCCGGCCTCGGTGTGCAGGTCGGCGACCAGGTCGAGCACGTCGAGCTGGTGCCGCAGGTCGAGGAAGGTGGTCGGCTCGTCGAGCAGCAGCAGGTCGGTCTCCTGGGCGAGCGCGAGCGCGATCCAGACCCGCTGGCGCTGCCCCCCGGAGAGCCGGTCGACCTGCCGGTCGCGCAGTTCGGCGGTCCCGGTGCGCTCCAGCGCCTCCTCGACCGCGGCCTGGTCGGCCTTGGACCACGGGCTGAGCATCCGCTGGTGCGGGTAGCGTCCGAGCCGTACCAGCGCCTCGACGGTGACCGCCTCCGGCGTGACGGGCTGCTGCGGCAGCAGGCCCATCCGCTTGGCGAGGGTGCGGGCGGGCATCCGGTGGATGTCGGCGCCGTCGAGGGTGACCGTGCCGGCGGCCGGGTCGAGCAGCCGGACGAGGCCGCGCAGCAGGGTCGACTTGCCGCAGGCGTTCGGTCCGACGATCGCGGTGACGGCGCCGCCGGGGAGTTCGAGGTCGAGGCCGTCGACGATGGTCCGGTCGCCGTAGCGCAGTCCGAGGCCGTGGGCGGCGAGCCGGTTGGCGGTCGTGGGGGCCGGGAGGGAGGTCATCAGCTGCTCCTCTGGGGAAGCCGGCCCTGGCGGATCATCAGCACCAGGAGCCAGGGCGCGCCGAGGGTGGCGGTGACGGCACCGACCGGCAGGCCGTGGACGGGGATCACGTGCAGCACGAGGAGGTCGGCCGCGAGCAGCAGCACGGCGCCGGTGAGCGCGGTGAGGCCGAGGGTGCCGGGGGTGGGCGGCCCGGCGAGCAGCCGGACCAGGTGGGGGACGGCGAGGGCGACGAAGGCGACCGGTCCGGTGAGGGCGGCGGCCAGCGAGGCGAGGGTGATGGTGAGCAGCAGCAGCCAGAGCCGGTCCCGGGCGGGGTCGAGGCCGAGGCCGCCGGCCGAGTCGTCGCCGAGGTCGAGGACGGCGACCCGCCGCTGGCAGAGCACGAGGGCCCCGGCGGTGAGGGCGATGGCGGTGCCGCCGATCCACACCTCGGTCCAGTTGCGCCCGTACAGCGAGCCGGTGGTCCACTGCATGGCGGAGGAGGCCAGTTCGGCCGGGAACCGTACGATCATCAGGTTCACGGCGGCGGCCAGGCCCTGCTGGACCGCCAGGCCGACCAGCACCAGCCGGGTCACGGCCATCCTGGAGCGCCAGGCCAGGCCGCCGAGCAGCAGCGCGGCGAGCAGCCCGCCGCCGACCGCGGCCAGCGGGATCAGCTGCTGCGAGGCGCCGGTGGCGAGCATCAGCACCGCGCCGAAGGAGGCGCCGCCGGTGATGCCGATGGTGTCGGGGGCGGCCAGCGGGTTGCGGAACAGCCGCTGCAGCATCGAGCCGGCCATCGCCAGCCCGGCTCCCGCGATCAGCGCGGACACCACGCGCGGCGCCCGGAACTGCTGTACCACCAGGACGTCGCCGGACTGGCCCTGGCCGAACAGGGCGCGCAGCGCGTCCCAGGCGGAGATGTTCACCTGGCCGGTGCCGAGCGCGATGCCGGTGAGCACCACCAGCAGGGCGACGGCCAGCAGCGACCAGGCGGCGGTACGGGCCCGGCGGCGCGCGATCGCGCCCATCTGGACGGCGGGCGAGCTCATGCGCCCACCCCGTTCCGGCCGGCGGTCGTCCCGCTCACGCCACGCACGGTGCACCTCTTGACGGTTCGCTGGTTCCGGTCGTTCACTTGGCCACCTTCCGGGCCAGCACCGCGAGCAGCGGCGCGCCGAGGAAGGCGGTGACGATGCCGACCTCGATCTCGGAGGGCTGCACCACGAGCCGGCCGAGCACGTCGGCGGCGAGCAGCAGCAGCGGGCCGGTGATCAGGCAGCCGGGCAGCAGCCAGCGGTGGTCGTTGCCGAGGAGGGCGCGGACCAGGTGCGGCGCGGCCAGTCCGATGAACGCCACCGGTCCGGAGACGGCGACCGCACTGCCCGCGAGCAGGACGACGGCCAGGCCGCCGACCACCCGGATCCGCGCCACCGGCACGCCCAGTGCCTGGGCGGTCTCGTCGCCCAGGGCCAGCGCGTTGAGCGCGGGGGAGATCGCGAAGGCGGCCACCAGGCCGAGCGCCAGGAACGGCAGCACCGGGGTGAGGGTGTCCAGGTGGCGTCCGGCGATCGAGCCGGCCAGCCAGAACCGGGCCTCGTCCAGGGTGCGGTGACTGGCCAGCATCAGCGCGGAGGTCCAGGAGGTGAGCACCACGGTGAGCACGGTGCCGCCGAGCGCGAGCCGGATCGGGTCGAGGTCCCCGCCGCGCCGGGACATGCCGTAGGCGGAGACGGCGGCGACGGCCGCCCCGGCGAAGGCGAACCAGACGTACTGGGAGGGGCGGGAGAGGTCCAGCGCGTAGATCGCGGCGACCACGGCGAGGCTCGCGCCGGCGTTGATGCCGAGGGTGACCGGGGAGGCCAGCGGGTTGCGGGTGACGCCCTGGGCGACCGCCCCGGCGACGCCGAGCGCGGCTCCGACGGCCAGGCCGATGAGCGTGCGCGGAACCCGAAGGCCCGTCACCACGTCGGCGTCCCCGCCGTGGGCGGCGCCGGTGAGGGCGTCGACGACGGTGGACAGCGGGATGGCGCGGGAGCCCAGCGCGAGGCTCAGGGCGGCGCACAGCACGAGTGCGGCCACACCGGCGACCAGCAGCAGCGGCCGCTGGAGCGCCGCCGCGGGACGGGGCGTCGCCGGGGCTGTGGTGGCGGGTGGGTCGGTTCTCAGCACGAGTCGACATCTTAGGTTAGGTTTGCCTAAATTCGTCAAGATCGTGCCGATGGTCGTACATCACACCGGGGTGCGCAGCTCGGTGGTCGGTGCACCCTTTGAGGCATTGTAAGGTGAGCCTCACCTTAACGATCACTCGGAGTCGAACTCGGGAGTGCGGATGGTCCCCGGAACACCCCTGCCCGTCGCACCCGCCTGCTCCCGGCCGGTCGACTCCCGGCCCGTTCGCCCCGGGGACCGGTCGACCGCCCTGAGCGGCCTGGCCGACCGGACGGACCGGACGGAGCTGGCCGACCCGACCGCCCTGGCCGCCCTCACCGGCGACTACCGGCGGCTGCGCGACCTCTGCCCCGCGCTCCGGCTGCACCTGCTCGACCCCGCCGAACCCGACCCCTCGGCCGCCGACGGCTGGTACTCGGGCGCCCGACTCGCCGCCGACGAACGGGCCCTGGCCGCCGTCCTGGCCGGGGCGGAGGAGCGGATCGCCGCCGAACACGGCCGCGCGCCCCGCCCGCACGTCACCGCCTCCCGACTGCTCCACCACTACGCCTGGTCCGTCTGCCTGCTCGTCGCCGGCCCCTGGCGCCTCGCCCGGCGCGTCCCCGCCGTCGACCCCGCCGACCTCTGGCTGCACGCCCCGACCGGCGACCTCGCCCTGCGCCCGCGCGGGCACGTCACCCTCCCCGGCGACGACGAACTGCGCGCCGAACTACGGGCCGCCGTGGTGGCCCACCTCGAACCGGTGCTCGCCGCGTTCGCCGGACCGACCCGGCGCCGCGACCGCGCGCTCTGGGGCATGGTGACCGACGACCTCGCCTCCGCCGTCTGGTACCTCGGCCGGATGCTCGACGCGCAGGACGACGCGGCCGGGGGTACTACGGCCGGGAGCGCTACGGCTGGGGGTGTCACGGCCGGGGAGGACGCCGCCGTCGTCGCCGCCGCGGCCCTGCTGCCCGGCGGCACCCTGCCGCTGCCCGGAGCCGCCGACTTCCGCCGGCTGCGCACGCCGGACGGCCAGGACCACCACACCCGCACCCGGCTCGGCTGCTGCCTCTACTACGCCGTCGGGCCCGAGGCGCTCGCCTGTCTGACCTGCCCGCGCACCACGGACGAGGAGCGGATCCGCCGGTTCTGACGGACGGTCCACGGAACGCGCCCCGCCCCTGCCCGGCCCGCGCCCGCCCTAACGCTCGGTGCCGGTGCCGGGGCCTTTGGCGCCGTCCGGCCGGCGCAGCACCGCCACGCCACGGTCCAGGTCGACCCCGAAGTGCGGCGGGGCTCCGGCCAGGGTGTCGTCCCGGCGGGAGGTCTGCTCCCGGCGCTGCTCGACCTGGATCCGCTTGCCCGGACTGAACAGCGCGTGCATCTCGCCCAGCACGCCGCCACCGCCACCGCCGCCACCACCGGCCCCAGGCGTGCGCTCACGACGACGCGGCGAGGACTCGGACCACACCTGCCAACTCGCCAGTAGCACCAGCCCGACCGCGGCCAAGGCCACGCACGCCACTCCCACGACCAGCCCCATGTCAGGCCCAACGTGTCGTCCCGACATGAGCGTTCCCGGTTCCGGGCCCGCAGCGGTTACGCTGCCCGCGACCCTAAGGAGAGCTCTCACCCATGACTGTGCGCGGAACCCTCGTGGACATTCCGGCAGCAGACGGCGCCGCCGACGCCTATCTCACCCACCCCGATGACGGCCTGCCCCACCCCGGCGTGCTGCTCTACCAGGACGCCTTCGGGCTACGGCCCCACCTGAAGGCCATGGCCGACCGGATCGCCGAGGCCGGGTACACCGTCCTCGTCCCCAACCTGTACTACCGCAGCGGCCGCGCACCGCTGGTGGAACTGCCCGAGATGATCGACATCGAGCAGTGCGACGAGATCTTCGCCCAGCTCGGCCCGCTGCTCCTCGCCGCCAGGGACCCGGAGACGGCCGCGCGCGACGCGGGCGCCTTCCTGGCCTGGTTCGAGGAGTCCCCGCTGGTCCAGGACGGTCCGATCGGCGTCACCGGCTACTGCCTCGGCGCCTACCTGGCCCTGAGCGCCGCCGTCAGCCACCCGGACCGGATCGCCGCGGTCGGCGGCTTCCACGGCGGCCACCTCGCCACCGACCGCCCGGGCAGCCCGCACCTGCGCGCCGAACGCATCACCGCGGAGCTGTACTTCGGCCACGCCGACCAGGACGTGTCGATGCCGCCCGAGCAGATCGCCCGCCTCGACGAGGCGCTCACCGCCGCCGGGGTCCGCCACCGGGCGGAGGTGTACGAGGGCGCCGGGCACGGCTACACCCAGGCTGACACCACCCGGTACGACGCGGGCGGTGACGCCCGGCACTGGTCGGCACTGTTCGACCTGTTGAAGCGCAACCTGTCGGCGTAGCGCCCCGGTTCGCCGCCCAGGCACCCCAGGTGCCCCAGGCACCCCAGGGCCCCCGGCCGGTCGTGGACGGAGCGACGTAGGGTGGCTCCGTCGTGACGGCCGGCCGGGGGGGCGGAAGTGGCAACCAGCAGGTGGGGTGTGCCGGCCGGCCGGGCACCGGCCCTGACCGGAGTTCAGCAGGCCATCGCCGAGGCACTGGCCGAGCACCTGCCCGGCGGTGTGCGACGGGGTGAACTCGACCGTGGCGGACGGGCGTTGCGCTGGCTGGAGGCAGGGCCCGGCGCGGTGCCGGTGCCGGAGCCGGGCGACGGTCCGGGGTCGGGCTCCGGGCCGGGTGGCGGTGTGCCGGTAGTGCCGGTCGTGCCGGTCGTCCTGGTCACCGGGATGGGCACCAGCTCGCTCACCTGGGCCCCGCTGCTGCCCGAACTCGCCGGGTGAGCCAGGGTCGTGGCGTACGACCGGGCCGGGCTCGGCGCCAGCTAACCCGACCGCTCCCCGGCCCCGACCCTGGCCGCGCAGGTCGCGGACCTGGCCGCGCCGGTCCGGCACCTGGACGCCGGGCCGGTGGTGCTGGTCGGGCACAGCTGGGGCGGGCAACTGGCTCAACTCCTGGCCCGGGAGCGGCCGGAACTGGTCGCCGGACTGGTCCTGATCGATCCGGCGCACGAGGACTTCCGACCGCGCGCGATCAGCGTGATCGAGTCGCTGCTGCTGCAGATCGGGCTGCTCCGGGCGGCGCGGGCGCCCGCCGGGTTGGGGCCGAGGGATGCGCCGGGGCCGGGGGATGCGCCGGGCCCGGGCAACGCGGCGGACCGGGCCGAGGCGGCCGTCCTCGCCCACCCCCACCAGCGGCGGGCCGTACGGGCCGAGAGCCGGCTGTCGAACCGGGAGACCGGGCAGCTGCGCCGTCTCCGGGCCGCCGGGCCGTCACCCGAGGTGCCGGTCATCGTGCTGAGCGCGACGCTGGGGCTGCCCCGAGGGCTGCGGGCCCGCTTCACCGCCGCGCAGGCGCGGATCACGGCCGGTGCCGCCCTCGGCGTCCACCTGGTGGTGCCCGGGGCCGGGCACGCCGTCCACCAGGACCGGCCGGGGGTGGTCGCCGAGGCCGTCCGGGCCGTGTCCCGGCAGGTCCGAATCGCCCGGAAGGCCTGACTTCCGGGGGCAATCCCCCTCCTCACAGCGGCTGCTGGGCCCGCGGCACGCTCTGGCACACTGTGTGCCGACGACCCGGCGGGGAGGGTCATGACACCTGGGGGCAGGGGAGATGAGTAGCGCGGGCACCGTGCTCGGCGGGCGGTACACGCTGGTCGAGAAGGTCGGCGGCGGGGGGATGGGGTCGGTCTGGCGGGCCGAGGACGGGGTGCTGGCCCGGCCGGTCGCCGTGAAGATCCTCCGCGCGGACCTGTTCGAGGACGGCACCGGCCTCCAGCGGTTCCGCCGTGAGGCCCAGCTGGTCGCCGCGGTCGACCACCCCGGCATCGTGGGCGTGCACGACTACGGGGAGAGCGGCGGGGACGGCGACGACGCCCACTGCGCCTACATCGTGATGGACCTGATCGAGGGCCGGCCGCTGGACCGGGTACTCGAGGACGACGGTCCGATGAGCGCCGAGCGGGCGCTGCGCCTGCTCGCCGACGCCCTGGACGCGCTGCACGCCGCCCACCGGCGGGGGATCGTGCACCGTGACCTCAAGCCCTCCAACCTGATGGTGCGCGAGGACGGCGGGGTGGTGATCACCGACTTCGGCATCGCCCGGGCCGTCGCCAGCACCAAGCTCACCGCGCCGTACGCGGTCATCGGCACCGCGGCCTACATGTCCCCCGAGCAGGCCTCGGGGGAGACCACCGGCCCGGCCTCCGACCTGTACTCGATCGGCGTGGTCGGCTACGAGCTGCTCGTCGGGCGTGTGCCGTACCAGGGCGAGGGGCCGCTGCAGGTCGCGCTCAAGCACGTCAACCAGCCGGTACCGGAGTTGCCGGAGACCTTCCCGGCGGCGGTCCGGGCGCTGATCGCCACCGCGCTGGCCAAGCAGCCCGAGGACCGCTTCGAGAGCGCCGCCGGGATGGCGGCGGCGGCCCGGGTGGCGATCGGGCTGCCGGGGGCGGCCCGGAAGGCTGCGGACAGCGGGACGGTCGACCTCCGGGCGGACGCCGGTGCGGCCCCGGCGGGCGGTGCGGCCGCGGCGGCCGCTGTTGGGGCCGGGGCCGCACCTGGGGCCTCACCTGGGGCAGTTCCCGAAGCCGGTGCCGCGCCCGCTTCCCCGACCGGTGCTCCGAGCGGCGGCGCCGCCGTCGTCCCGGCGGGGGCCGCTGTCGGCGCCGCACCAGCCGCTCCGGAGCAGTTGGTGCGGACGGACCCGCAGGCGGAGACCGAGCCGGGCCGACGCCGCTCGCGCCGTACCCTGCTGCTCCCGGTGGTCGTCCCGATCGTGATCTCGATGGGCACGGCGACGGTGCTGCTGGTCGACCGCGGCCCCGGCCGGTCCGACGCGGCCGTGCCGCCCGCCGCCCAGCCCACCGTGGTGGTGACGGTCCCGGCGGCCCCGGCCGCCACCACCCCGGCCGCAACCACCTCCGGACCCGTCACGCCGTCACCGACCGACACCCCGTCGGCCGCCCCGAGCGCCGACCAGCAGGCCACCGTCGGCGGGGCGCCGCCCGGCACCCAACTGCCCGTACCCGTACCGGCCCAGGGCGGCGGCGGAAGCGGCGCCGCCCAGGGGCGCGGCGGCTCGAATCCCGGTGGCGGCGCGGCCGCCGGCGGGGCTTCGGGGGGCCAGCCCGCCGGCGGGGGGACGGCGGCGGACCAGCCGCCGTCCAAGCCCGGCAACCCGGCCTCCCAGGGCGGCGGTTCAGGCGGCTCGGGCAGTTCGGGAGGTTCAGGTGGTTCGGGCGGTTCGTCGGCGGGTGGGAACCCGCCCGCCCCGCCGGCGGCCGGCCGCCCCGCGTCCTGCGGCGGCAGCAGTTGGAGCACCATCGTCAGCGTCAAGGACGGCCGCCCGATCGGGATGCGCAGCGACAACCTCAACGGCGACAACCCGATCGTCCTCGGCGGCGCCTCGCAGTACGGCTGGGTGCGCGCCACCGACCCGGGCAACTGGATCCTGTTCAACGCCTGCAACAACGGCGGCCCCCAGCTCGTCCAGACCATGGACGGAAAGGTCGTGCTGAGCAACGGCTACAGCTTCCTGACCCGGTGGACGGTCCGCAACGGCAGCACCCCGGGCTCGTACACGCTGGGCGACTACCAGAACCAGTCGTGCATGACGGACAACGGCCCCGGCAACGAGCTCACCATGGTCGCGTGCACACCCGGGAACACGGCGCAGGAGTGGAGGCTGCAGTGACGGACGCAACGAGCGGCGCGGCGAGCGGTGCAACGAGCGGCGCGGCGACGGACGGTTCGGCGACGGACGGGGTGGCCGGGAGCGGTGAAGTGGTGCTCTACTGGCGCCCCTTGTGCACCTACTGCATGAAGCTGCGGTTCGGGCTGCTCTTCACCCGCCTGCGGTACAGCCGCCGCTTCACCCGGGTCAACATCTGGAAGGACCCGGACGCGGCCGCCTACGTGCGCTCGGTCGCGGACGGCAACGAGACCGTGCCGACGGTGCGGGTGGCCGGCCGTCCGATGGTGAACCCCTCGTTGCGCCAACTGCTGGCCGCCGCACGGGAGTACGGCGCGTAGGCGGCCGGTCACCGGGGCGCCGGTCCTATCAGGCCGTCGCCCCGGCGGGCAAGGGCGTTCGATGGCGGGACCTCGCCAATGGGGCGTCAAGGGTGTGTATGGAAACTTCTACAAGGATGTAAAAGCCGATCGGCCGGTCATCGGTATTGACACCCCGGCCGGTGGTCGGTGACCGATCCGCTGTCGGCGCAGGCGGTCGGGCCTGGTTCGGATCGGAACCCCCTGCAAGGCCGCTCGCATTGCCCCGGTTTGACCGCCTTTTGAATCCCTTTACCAACTGGCGGGACCTGGCCAATCACTGATGCAGACCTGTCAATTCATCTGTTGGATTGTCATGCTTCTGGTCACCCCCCAGCGGTAGCCCCCACCCCCACCCCTCGGTGGCAAGCCGCTCGACCGCACGGGGTTCCTGCACGTCAGCGCCCGCTCCGCCCCACAGGTGCCGACCCCGGCCCCCGGAGCGTGGTGCGACCGCGCCCAGACGCGGTTTCCCGGAAGGACTCTTACGTTGAAGCGTAAGCTCGCTGCTGTCGCCGTGCTCTCGGCCACGGCCATGCTGACCGGTGTCATCCAGGTGGCCACCACCGCCCAGGCCGCCCCCGCGGCCCCGTCGCTGCAGGCGCAGGCCGCCTCCCAGCACGCGGCCGTGCTCGCCGTGGCCCAGGGTCAGTCCACCCCGCTCGCCCAGGTGCTCGGCCTCGGCGGCCAGGAGAAGCTGGTGGCCAAGGACGCCGTCGTCGACCAGGACGGCACCAAGCACCTGCGCTTCGAGCGCACCTACGCTGGCCTTCCGGTGATCGGTGGCGACCTGGTCGTCCACCAGAAGTCCGACGGTGGCGTGAAGTCGGTCGACAAGGCCGTCTCCGCCCGGATCGCGCTGCCGAGCCTGACCCCGAAGATCCCCGCGGACAAGGCCGCCGACCAGGCCGCCGGCACGGTCAAGGCCACCATCGGCCAGACCATCGACGCCGACCAGGCCCCGATCACCGGCGTCCACCAGGTCGGCAAGGCCGAGCTGGTCGTCTGGGCCACCGACGGCAACCCGCGCCTGGCCTACCGGACCACCGTCGAGGGCGTGCGCGCCGACGGCACCCCGAGCGCCCAGATCCTGGTCACCGACGCGGCCGACGGCAAGGTCCTCTCCACCCACGAGAAGATCGAGACCGCCACCGGCACCGGCAACGGCATCTTCGTCGGCCAGGTCTCCCTCAACACCAACCAGAACGGCTCGCAGTTCGAGCTCAAGGACACCAGCCGCGGCGGCCAGTCCACCACGGACATGAGCAACAGCGAGTCGGGCAGCGGGTCGCTGTTCGCCAACCCGAGCAACAGCTTCGGCGACGGCACCAACAACAGCCGCGAATCCGCCGCCGTGGACGCCCAGTTCGGCGCCGCCACCACCTGGGACTTCTACAAGAACACCTTCGGCCGCAACGGCATCCGCAACGACGGCGTCGGCGCCCTCAGCCGGGTCCACTACGGCTCCAACTACGTCAACGCGTTCTGGAGCGACGACTGCTTCTGCATGTCGTACGGCGACGGCAACAACAACAGCGCCCCGCTCACCGAACTCGACGTGGCCGGCCACGAGATGAGCCACGGCGTCACCGCGGCGACCGCCAACCTGAACTACTCGGGAGAGTCCGGCGGCCTCAACGAGGCCACCTCCGACATCATGGGCACCATGGTGGAGTGGTACGCCAACCTGCCCGCCAACCCGCCGAACTACCAGATCGGCGAGCTCATCAACATCAACGGCGACGGCAAGCCGCTGCGCTACATGGACCAGCCGAGTCAGGACGGCAACTCGGCCGACTACTGGGACGCCAACGTCGGCAACCTGGACGTGCACTTCTCGTCCGGCGTGGCCAACCACTTCTTCTACTTGCTGTCCGAGGGCAGCGGCGCGAAGACGATCAACGGGTTCAACTACAACAGCCCGACGGCGGACGGCTCCTCGCTCGCCGGCATCGGCCGGGACAAGGCCGCGCAGATCTGGTACAAGGCGCTGACCGCGTACTTCACCTCGACGACCGACTACGCGGGCGCCCGTGTGGCCACCCTGAGCGCGGCGTCGGACCTGTACGGCGCCAACAGCGCCGAGTACAACGCGGTCGCGGCCACCTGGACCGCGGTCAACGTCAACTGACTCGGGCCTGAACCGGGTCGGGCCTGAGTTGGGCAGGCCCGACCCGGGGCGCGTCCGAGCAGGTCCCGGTCGGACTGTGGGTGCCGAACGGCCGGGTCGGGCGGCGGGGGCGACGGTGTGCGGACCACCGTCGCCCCCGCCGTCGTGCGTGCGTGGCGGCGCTGCGGGGTGGCGCTGCGGGGCCCGGGTTCGGGTTCTGGCGTCGGGTGCGTCGGACGGCTGACGGGCGACAGACGACAGACGACAGGCGACAGGCGACAGCGAACAGATAACGGATGTCAGATAACAGATGTTGAAATCTGTCATCTGTTATCTGTTTGCTGTGATCTGTTCGCCGTGATCTGTCAGTCGCCGGCCGTCCGTCCCCACCCGCCGGCCGTCACGCCAGGTCCTTGCGGATCTGGTCCAGGATCAGCCCGGCTCCGGTGTAGCCGATGCCGAGCATCCAGAGGCTGTCGTCCACCTGGTACACCCGGCCGGTGCGGACGGCGTCGATGTTCTTCCACAGCGCTCCCTCGGTGATCCGGGCCCGGTCGGACTTCGCCGCGTCCCCGTACACCGAGTAGAAGATGACGTCGGCCGCCGCCTGGTCCACCTGCTCGGGGCTGATCTCCAGTGAGAACCCCGGCTTGCCCTGGTTGGCCGGGCGGCCGAGCCCGAGGTCCTTGAACAGCGAGCCGACGAAGGTGTCGTCGAGGTAGAGCCGGGTGGGCGCGCCGGCCAGGAAGCGGGCCATCTCGACCCGGGTGGCCGCTGCCTTGGCCGGCCCGCCCAGTGCGGTCACGAGGTCCCGGACCTTGGTCCGGTACGCCGCGTCCGCCGTCTCGGCCTCGGTCGCGCGCCCCATCGCCTCAGCGTGCAGCTGGACGTTCTCCTTCCAGGTCGGGCCGGTGGTCCTGGACAGTACGGTCGGAGCGATCCTGGAGAGCTGGTCGTACCGCTTGTCGTCGCGGACCTGGTTGCTGAGGATGAGGTCCGGCCGCAGCGCCGCGATCGCCTCCAGGTTGGGCTGGCCGATCGCGCCGACCGCCTTCGTCCCGGCCAGCCGCTCGGCGGGGAGGTACCCGGGGAAGGGCGCGCCCTCGCTGACGGTGGTGGCGCCGACCGGGCTCAGCCCGAGGGTGACCACCGAGTCGAGGGCGTCGGTGTCCAGGGCCACCACCCGCGCGGCCCGGTCCGGTACGGTGCTCGTGCCGCGCGCGTGCTGGACGGTACGGGTGCCGCCGGAGCCGGTCGGACCGCCGCCCGGCGTGGGGGAGTCGGCCCCGCAGGCGGCGAGCGCGAGGCCCGGGGCGAGCCCGGCGGCGAGGCCGAGTGCCGTGCGGCGACTGAGAGTTCGGCGGTCGGGGGTTCGACGGCCGAGGGTGCGGGGCATCGGCGGCTCCTCAACGGACTGACGGGGCGCGGAAATCCCTGCCCGCCCAGCCGACCCGCTACGCCTCGGAGTCGTACTCCCGTCGCTGGCGCAGCAGTTCGGCGTACTCGGCCCGCACCCGGCGGTCCATCGCGAGGGTGAACTGCGCGTCGGCGACGGTGCGGGCGAGCGGCCGTACCCGCAGGATGCGTTCGGTGAGCCGGGCCGCCTCGCCCGGCGCCAGCGGGGTGTCGGCGGAGAGCACGCTGAGCAGGTGGTCGCTGACCACGTCGATGAAGATCTCGGCGATGGCGTCGACGTGCTCCCGGGTGCGCCGGCTGGCGTCCAGGACGGCCGAGAGCGGTACGCCCTCGGCGACCAGCTCGGTGGTGGCGTCCATCAGCCGGCGGCTGACGTGGGTGATCCCGTCCTCCTCGACGGTGATGTAGCCCTGGGCGATCGATTCGGCGGTGTTCTCCTCGGTGAGCTGGTCCCCGAAGGCGGCTTTGAGCTCCTCCCACTCCAGGCGCACCGGGGTCTCGTCCGACCAGGGGGCGACGATCGCGGCTTCGAGCCCGATCAGCTCGGCGACGTCCCGCCCGCTCTCGCCGGCGCCGATCAGTTCGGCGATCCCGCCCAGGGTGTGGCCGCGGTCGAGCAGTTCGCCGATCATCCGCAGCCGGGTCAGGTGCTCCTCGCCGTACCAGGCGATCCGGCCCTCCTTGCGGGGTGGTGGGAGCAGCTTGCGCTCACGGTAGAAGCGCAGGGTGCGGGTGGTGATCCCGGCCGCTTCGGCCAGTTCCTCCACCCGGTACTCGCGTTTTCTGTCGCCCGCAGCAGCTCTGACCTTGTCCACGGCGATCAGCATAGGTCCGTCACGTCGGCGGCGGGCCCTGGGGGAAGTCCGGGGACTTCCGGTGGATCCGGGCCGTCGTGCTTCTTCCATCCGGTGTCAGCAAGGACTATCCTGCCAACCATGCCAGTGATTACTGGCGCGATTGGCAGGGTTCCGGGGCACGGCCCCGGAGGTTTCCGAGGGCGCCGCCCCCGGAAGAGCGTGAAGACCACCGCCCCACCCTCAGGAGGAGGCCGCATGGCATCCAGCAGCAAGCGCCCCCGCCCCGGCGCGACCCCGGCGCCCGACCCCGGCGCCGCGACGGAGGCCGTACCGCACGTGCGGGTGGCCGTGATCGGCTCCGGCTTCGGCGGCCTCGGCGCGGCCGTCCGACTGCGCCGCGCCGGCATCACCGACTTCGTCGTCCTGGAGCGCGCGGACTCGGTCGGCGGCACCTGGCGCGACAACAGCTACCCCGGCTGCGCCTGCGACGTGCCCTCGCACCTCTACTCCTTCTCCTTCGCGCCCAACCCCGACTGGCCGCGCAGCTTCTCCGGCCAGCCCGACATCCGCGCCTACCTGGAGAAGGTCGCCACCGTCTTCGGGATACGCCCCCACCTGCGCTTCAACGCCGAGGTGCTGGAGGCCCGTTGGGAGGCCGAGCAGACCCGCTGGCGGATCACCACCGCGGCCGGCCAGTGGACCGCCGACGCCGTCGTCTCCGCCGCCGGACCGCTCGCCGACCCGCAGATCCCCGACCTGCCCGGCCTGAGCGCCTTCCCCGGCAAGGTCTTCCACTCCTCCCGCTGGGACCACGACTTCGACCTGGCCGGCAAGCGGGTGGCGATGGTCGGCACCGGCGCCTCCGCCGCCCAGATCATCCCGTCGATCCAGCCGAAGGTCGGCAAGCTGACCGTCTTCCAGCGCACCCCCGCCTGGGTCCTGCCGCGCCGCGACCGCGAGATCAGCCAGCTGGAGAAATGGCTGCACGGCCGGCTGCCGGTCACCGCCAAGATCCGCCGCGGCACCCTGTTCGCGCTCCGCGAGATGCAGGTCGACGCCTTCGTGCGCCGCCCCGGGCTGCTGCGCGTCGTCCAGCAGCTCGCCGAACGCCACATCGCCCAGGGCGTCGCGGACCCGGCGCTGCGCGCCAGGCTCACCCCGGACTACCGGATCGGCTGCAAGCGCATCCTGCTCAGCAACACCTACTACCCGGCGCTCGCCGCGGCCAACACCGAGGTCGTCTCCTCCGGCCTGCGCGAACTGCGCGGCTCCACCCTGGTGGCCGCCGACGGCAGCGAGCACGAGGTCGACGCCATCGTCTTCGGCACCGGCTTCCACGTCACCGACATGCCCGTCGGAGCCCGGGTGTTCGGCGCGAACGGGACCAGCCTGGCCGAGGAGTGGAAGGACGGGATGGAGGCGCTGCGCGGCTCGGCCGTGCACGGCTTCCCGAACCTCTTCTTCGTGATCGGCCCCAACACCGGCCTCGGCAACAGCTCGATGATCCTCATGATCGAGTCCCAACTGAACTACATGATCGACGCGTTGACCACGCTCGACACGGTGGGCGCCGCCGCCATGCAGCCCACCGTCCGGGCCCAGCGGCAGTGGAACCTGGAACTCCAGCACCGGATGGACCGCACCGTCTGGACCACCGGCGGCTGCCGCAGCTGGTACCTGGACCCGAGCGGCAAGAACACCGTGCTCTGGCCCGGTTCCACGACCTCCTTCCGCCGCGCCACCCGCAAGGTCGACCTGGGCGAGTACGAGCTGATCATGCGCACCGGGCCGAGGACCACCCGTTCCGCCGCTTCCACCGCCGCCCAGGAGGCCACCGCGTGAGCACCGTCCAGCTCCCCGCCGAGTACGTCCAGCCCACGCCCGTCGAGGAGTTGAGCATCCGATCGGCGGACGGCATCCGACTGCACGTCGAGGTGCACGGCCAACCCGGCGCTCCCACCGTGGTGCTGTCCCACGGCTGGACCTGCTCGACCGCCTTCTGGGCCCCGGTGATCCGCGAACTCTCCGACCGCTACCGGCTGGTGGCCTACGACCAGCGCGGCCACGGGCAGAGCGAGATCCCGCCCAGCCGGGCCCGCTACTCCACCCGGGCACTCGCCGAGGACCTGGCCGCCGTGCTCGCGCGGACCGTCCCGGCGGGGGAGCGGGCCGTGCTGGCCGGGCACAGCATGGGGGGCATGACCATCATGGCCGCCGGCGGCCGCCCCGAGGTCGCCGAGCGCACCGCCGCGAACGTCCTGATCTCCACCGGCCCGGCCGACCTGGTCGCCGAACTCACCGTCCTGCCGGACGGCCTGCGCGCCCCGCGTCTGCGGCGCTTCCTGCACCGGCAGCTGCTGCGCTCCCGGATGCCGCTCGGGCCGGTCTCGGGAGTGAGTCGGGCCGCGCTCAAGTACGCGACCATGGGGCCGGGTTCACCTGCCGGGCAGGTCGAGGCGACGGCCCGGATCGTGCACGCCTGCCCGGCCGCGGTCCGCTACCACTGGGCCGGAGTGCTCGACCGGCTGGACGTACGGGCCGGGCTCGGCCGGATCACCGCCCCCACCGCCGTGGTGGCGGGCACCGCGGACCGGCTCACCCCGCCGGTGCACGCCCACCGGATGGTCGCCGAACTCGCCGACCCGCAGGGGCTGTTGCTGCTGCCCGGGGTCGGTCACATGGCGCCGCTGGAGCGTCCGGCGGAGGTCGCGGCCGAGATCCACCGGATGGCCTCCGCCCACCTGGCGGGTGCACCCACCGGGACCGCTTCCGTCCCCGCCCCCGCTCCTGCCGTCGACCCTGCTCCCGCCGTCGACCCCGCCGTCGATCCCGCCGTCGATCCCGCCGTCGAGAGGACCACCGTCGCATGAATGCCATTCCGCCGCTGTCCGCGCAGGTCGTGGTGGTCACCGGGGCCGCCCGTGGAGTCGGCGCGTCGCTGGCCCGGAAGCTGGCCCGGCGCGGGGCCAAGGTCGCGCTACTGGGGCTGGAACCCGAGGAGTTGAAGGCCGTCGCGGCGCAGTGCGGCGCCGCAGCCACGGCGTGGGAGGTGGACGTCACCGATCTGGAGGCGCTTGCTGACACCGCCGAGCGGATCAAGGAGCACTACGGGCGGATCGACACCGTGGTCGCCAACGCCGGGATCGCGATCGGCGGACCGCTCGCCGACAGCGACCACCGGGCGTTCAGCCGGGTGATCGAGGTCAATCTGCTCGGCAGCGTCGCCACCGCGCGGGCCTTCCTGCCGGTCCTCACCGAGAGCCGCGGCTACCTGCTGCAGATCGCCTCGCTCGCCGCGCTCACGCCCGCACCGCTGATGAGCGCCTACTGCGCCAGCAAGTCCGGGGTGGAGGCCTTCGCCCACTCGATCCGCGCCGAGGTCGCCTACCAGGGCGTCAAGGTCGGTGTGGGGTACCTGAGTTGGACCGACACCGACATGGTGCGCGGTGCCGACGAGGACGCCGTGCTCAAGCAGATGCGCAGCCGGCTGCCGTGGCCGGCCAACAAGACGTACCCGCTGGAGCCGGCCGTGGACCGGATCGTCGCCGGGATCGCCCGGCGCTCGGCCCATGTGTACGCCCAGGCGTGGCTGCGCGGGATGCAGCCGGTGCGCTGGCTGCTGCCGAGCCTGATCGCCGTGGTCGGCTCCCGCGACGTCGCCAAGCTCGCCCCGCAGCTCGCGGCCACCGCCGCCTCCCGCCTGCGCGCGGTCGGGGCCGGCGGCGCGGCTGACACCGCGGTGCGGAGGGAGCGGACGGGGCGGGGGACTGACGGCTGACAGCGAACAGCTGACAACTGACAGATGACGGATAACAGATGACGGATAACAGATGACGGATAACAACTTTCGAAATCTGTCATCTGTCAGTTGTCACCCGCCACCCTCACCCGCCCCCGCGATCCCCGCCAGCACCCCCAGCGCCCACCCCAGCACCGGCAACGGCGGCGAGGCCAGCCCCACCCGTACCGCGGACGGCGTGCTCCGCGGGTCCACCGCGAAGGCGGCCGCGGGTGTGACCGAGATGCCCGCCCGGGCGGCCGCGGCGACGAAGGTCTCCGCCCGCCAGGCCCCCGGCAGCTCCCACCACAGGTAGTACGAGCACCGGTCCGCCCGCAGCCGCTGTCCGGCGAGCACCTCCCGGGCCAGCGTCTGCCGGGCGGTCGCGTCCGCCCGCTTCGCCGCCGCCACCGCGGTCGGTGTCCCGTCCCCGATCCAGCGCACCGCCGCCTCCAGTGCGAAGCCGTTCGGCGTCCACCCGCCGGCCCGCAGCGCCCCCGCGACCCGCTCGCGCAGCGCGTCCGGGACGACCGCGACCCCGGTGGTCAGTCCGGGGGCGAGCCGCTTGGAGAGGCTGTCGACCAGCACCGTCCGCTCGGGCGCCAGCGCGGCGAGCGGAGCCGACCCGGGCCGTAGGAAGGACCAGATCGCGTCCTCGACCACCGGCAGGTCCAGTCGGCGCAGTTCCCCGGCCAGGGCCGCCGCCCGCTCGGGCGGCAGGCTGGTGCCGAGCGGGTTGTGCAGCCGGGGCTGGACGTACACCGCGCTGAGCGGCGCCGCGCGGTGGGCCGCCGCCAGGGCGTCGGGCCGCAGCCCGTGCTCGTCGACCGCGAGCGGCACCAGCCGGATGCCCAGCTGCCCGGCCACGGCCTTGACCACCGGGTAGGTCAGCGCCTCGACCCCCAGTCGCCGCCCGGGCGGCACCAGCGCGGCGAGCGCCCCCGCGACCGCCTGCCGCCCGTTGCCCGCGAACAGCAGCTCCCCGGGGTCGGCGCCCCAGCCGCCCGCATCCGTCGACAGCAGGTCCGCGAAGGCCCGCCGGGCGGCCGCCGTCCCCGCCGCGCCGACCGGCCGCAGCGCCTCGCCGAGCGCGTCCGCCCGCAGCAGCGGCGCCAGTGCGGCGGCCAGCAGTTCGGACTGCCCGGGCACGGTGGGGTAGTTGAGCTCCAGGTCGATCGGCGCGTCGGCCGGTTCGGCGAGCGGGATCCGCCCGTCGTCGGCCGCCGTACCGCGCCCGGCCCGGACGAAGGTGCCCCGGCCGACCTCGCCGACGGTCAGCCCGCGCCGGGCGAGTTCGCGGTAGACCCGGCCGGCGGTCGAGGCGGCGATGCCCCGGCGGCGGGCGAAGGCCCGCTGGGTGGGCAGCTGCCCGCCGGGCCGTAGCCGTCCGGTCATGATGTCGGCGGCGACCTCGTCCGCGATCAGCCGGTAGTCGTCCATCGGTCCCCCACTCCTTCGCGCCCCGGGAGGCCGGGGGCTCATTGCACCGAGTGCAAAGCCATCATTGCATCGAGGCGGCTCCGCGCCCTAGCCTCCTCGCATGGACGAGCTGGATGCGTGGGACACGTTGACATCCGCCGTGGACGGCCACGCCGTGCTCGGCATCGCCGCCGTGGCGCTGGGCATGGTGCTGTCGCCGGGACCGAACATGATCTACCTGGTGTCCCGCTCGATATCCCAGGGCCGCCGGGCCGGACTGGTCTCGCTGACGGGCGTCGCGACCGGTTTCCTGGTCTACCTGGTCGCGGTGACGGCCGGAGTGGCCGCGGTCTTCTCGGTCGTCCCCGCCCTCTACACCGGGATCAAGCTGGCCGGCGCCGGCTATCTGCTCTGGCTGGCCTGGAAGGCGGTCAAGCCCGGCGGTGCGGCGGTCTTCGCCCCGCAGCAGCTGCCGCCGGACCCGCCGCGCCGCCTGTTCGCGATGGGCTTCCTGACCTGCCTGCTCAATCCCAAGATCGCCATCGTGTACATCTCGCTGCTGCCCCAGTTCGTGGCGCCCGAGCGCGGCCACGTCGCCCTGCAGAGCCTGGTGCTGGGCCTGGTCCAGATCGTGATCGCGGTCACCGTGAACGGCCTGATCGCGATGACCGCGGGCGGCATCGCGGGCTTCCTGGGCCGCCGCCCGGCCTGGCTGCGCGTCCAGCGGTACGTGATGGGCACGGTGCTCGCCGGTCTGGCGGTGCACATCGCCGCCGACCGGGCCAAGGCGGTGGCCGTCTAGCCAGCCCGGGCGGCGGCCCGCAGCAGCTCGTACCCCGCCTGTACGAACCGTCCGTTGAGCGCGGGCGCGGTGTTGGCCAGCGCGGCGACGGCGGCCGGTCCCTGCGGCGCGAAGCCGACGAAGGCGGTGAACCCCCGGGTGCCGCCGGAGTGGAAGTAGAGGTCCCGCCCGCCCGACTGCCGGTGCATCCAGACCAGGCCGAGCCGGTCGGTCGAGTGCGGCAGCCGCAGTCTCAAGCGCTGGACGTCCCGCGCCGCTGCCCCCAACTCGCCGTCCGAGCCGTCGAGATGGAGCCGCAGATAGCGCATCAGGTCGGCCCCGCTCGCCCGTACCGCGCCGGCGCCCGGGAGGCCGGGGATCCGCCAGGGCGGCAGCGCCCGCCCGCGCCGGTGTCCGACCGCCTGCCCCGGTGTGTCCGGCGAGCAGCCCGTGGAGCGCAGCCCCAGCGGTCGGCAGATCCGTTCGGCGAGCAGCTCCCCGTACGGCATCGCGGCGGTCTCGGCCAGGGCCCGGCCGAGGAGCGCGACCCCGTAGTTGGAGTACCCGTACCGGCTGCCCGGCGTCCCGCGTACGGTGGTTCGGGCCAGTCCGTCCCTCAACTGCTCGTCGCCGTACGCGGCGTAGGGGTTGCTGGACCAGGCCGGCGCGGCGCTCGCGAGCAGCCCCGGCGGTAGGCGGGGCAGGCCGGAGGTGTGGGTGGCCAGGTGCAGCAGGCGGATCGGTTCGGTGGAACGGACGCGCGCCGGGCGCCAGTGGGGCGGCAGCCGGTTCTCCACCGGGTCGTCCAGGGCGAGTTCACCGCGTACGGCCAGGTCGGCCAGCAGCAGCGCGGTGAAGGTCTTGGTCACCGAGCCGAGTTCGAAGACGGTGTCCGGGGTGCACGGCGGCGCGGTCGGCCGGTGCCCGAGCCGTCCGTGGCACCGGATCTCCTCCGCGCCCCCTCGTGCGACGGCGACGGTGACGGCGGTGGCGTACGGCCCGGCCGCCCGCACCGCCCGGGCGACCAGCGGGTCGAGTCCGGGGGCCGGGTTCACCCGGCCGCCGTGGTCGCGCCGAGCGCCCGGGCGAGCGTGATGTCCCCGGCGACCACCGCGACGACGGCGGTGTGCTCGTGGTCGCGGAACGCCCGCTCGGGGTCCTCGTCGACGGGGTCGGTGTCGCGGGGGAGCAGTCCGTCCTCGCGTTGGACGGTGGCCAGCGCCTCCCAGCCCTGCCGCCCGGTGGCCGGTTCGCCGATGCACGCGTCGACGACGAGGAGTTCGGCCACCAGGTCCCACTGTCCGATCTCCGCCCAGATGTCGAGCCAGACCGGCAGCCAGTCGCGCAGGTAGTCGCGCATCGGTGCGGGCAGGCCGTCCGGGCGGGCGCCCCAGTCGGTGAGGTGGAACACGGTGTGGGTGACCTGGTAGCCGGTCATCCAGTTGACGGTCCAGGGCTCGGGGGTCGCGCCGAGCCAGGTGCCGGCGGCCAGGGCGGACCAGTCCGGCCGGTGGCCGAGCCCGACGATCCGTCGGGCGTTGGCCACGGCGAGCCGCCGGTTGGGCTGGACCTCGGCGGCGTGCACGGACCGCAACCGGCTGAGCGAGTCGAGGAGTTCCTCCAGCGCGGGGTGGCGGTACCCGGCCCGGGCGAAGTGGGCGTAGGTCTCCAGCGGGTCGGTCATGGTCAGGTGGCGCAGCTGCCGCTCGTAGAGCAGGTCGCCCTCGCGCAACTGCGCCCAGGCGTGGTCGAGCAGTTCCTGCGCGGCCCGGCTGTCGGCGGGCCCGGTGACGCCGTCGCGCAGTACGAGCGAGGCGGCCAGGGCGACTTCGCCCAGCGGCTTGTAGACGTCGTTGGGGTCGGCGAGGTCGATGACGATGTCGTCGGGGATCCGGCCCAGGCCGTTGCGGTGGGAGGTGTGCAGCCAGCCCAGCGCGCGGGAGGCGAGCCGTTGGGCGGTGGCGAGGACGAGGGTGTCGGTCACGGTACCCGGTTCCCTTCGGCGGTCGGCGGCCGGGAGCGCAGGAGCAGTCGGCGGGCGGCTTCCAGCTCCAGTCCGGTGCGGGCGCTGCCGTCGCCGGCCAGCCGGATCCGCTCCAGGACGGGTTCGAGTTCCAGCCGCGACGGGTGGCCGTCGGCGGCGGCCCGGGCGAGCCAGCGGGTGAGTCGGGCGGCGGTGGTGAGGTCGCGGCGCAGCATGGCGCGGACGGTGCCGCGGGCGAGCGCCGACGTGTTCGTCCGGGCCGTCTCGTGCACCGGACCGTCGAGGCCCGGCAGCGCGAGCGCGGACAGCTGTGCCATCCGCACCGACCAGGCCTGCCAGCCCATGGCGGCCGGGTCGGGGAGCGGGGCCGGTTGTGCTCCGGCGGTCCCGTACGGCGTGCGGGCGAGCAGTTGGCCGGCCGCCCAGTCCTGCCACCCGATCACCAGTTCCGCCTCGGGCGAGGCCGGCGCGGGTGCCGGGAAGGCGCGTCGTCCTTCGGACAGGAGGGCCGCGGTGGGGCCGTCCGGTTCGGTTCCGGTGAACAGCTGCGGGGCGAACAGGTCCGCTCCGAGCACGCGTACCGCAGCCAGCAGCGGGCGCGTGGCGGCGGTGTCCGGGTCCACGATCGCGGCGGCGCCGTCTCCGTTGCGGAGGGCGTCGAGGGTCCGGCCCGCCACCTGTTCCACGGCGGCGGCGTAGGTGTCGCGCAGCGGCGTCTCGGCGAACGGCATCGGTGGTGCCTCCCTTGCGGGCGCTGGGTCCCGGTACGGAGTGGGCCGGTCCGCCGTGGCGAACCGGCCCGGCGGTCGGGCCGCCCGGGGCTCACCGGGTCGGCTTCTCCTTGGGCTGCTTCGGCGACAGCAGGATCAGCGCCAGCAGGACACCGGCGGCCTCGGGCGAGTACGTGGGCGCGTCGGACACGACGGCCTCGTCCTCCACCATCAGGCTCGCGAGTGTTTCGGCCTCGGCGAGCGTCGCGCTGCGTGACGCCGAAGCGGTTTCGGTCCGGAACTGAGTAAGCATCAGATGTGCCTCCTCGTCTGGTTTTCATCACCCGGTCGGGCGATGCCCCTGTCCGACACTACGAGCACGATCCGGTGCCTGCATCCGCAGCCCGCTGAGCTGGGACGTTGCCCTGGGTGTGGGCGCGGCTGCGGTGAGTCGGTACGGTCTGGGCATGACCACAGCCTTGATCACCGGCGCGACCGCCGGCATCGGAGCCGCGTTCGCGCGCCGGCTCGCCCGCAGCGGATACCGCCTCGTCCTGGTGGCCCGCGACACCGAGCGCCTGGAGCGCGCGAGCGCGAACCTGCAGCTCAAGTACGGCGCGGAGACGGAGGTGCTGACCGCCGACCTCGCCACCGACGAGGGCATCGCCGCCGTCGAGGCCCGGCTCGCGGACGCCGCCCGCCCGGTGGACCTCCTGGTCAACAACGCCGGCTTCGGCAACAAGGGCGCCTTCGGGACCGTCCCGCTCCAGGACGAGCTGGACATGCTCAAGGTGCACGTCGAGGCGATCCTGCGGCTGACCACGGCCGCCCTGCCGGGGATGCGCGAGCGCGGCCGGGGCGCGATCGTGAACGTCGCCTCGGTGGCGGCCTTCCTGCCGCGCGGCACGTACGGGGCGAGCAAGGCCTGGGTGGTCAGCTTCACCCAGGGCGTGCTGCGCGACCTCGGCGGGACGGGCGTGCGGATGATGGCGCTCTGCCCGGGCTTCACCCGGACCGAGTTCCACCAGCGGGCGGGCATGGGCACGGGCAACATCCCCGCCTGGTCCTGGCTCTCGGCCGAGCGGGTGGTGGACGAGGCGATGCGTGACCTCGCCCGCGGTCGCTCGGTGTCCGTGCCGGGCAAGCGCTACAAGCTGGCCGTGGCGCTCGCCCGGGTGCTGCCGTCCGGCAAGCTCGGCGGGCTGTCCTCGAAGGCGGCGCGCACGTACCGGACGAACTGACGCGCGCGGCGGCCGGTCGGCCGGGCGGGGACAGCTCCAGCGCGAGGGAATCCAGTGGGAGGGGATCCGGCGGGAGTGGATCCGGCGCGAGGGAATAGAGCCACCCTCACTATTAGCTTGCCTAACTATGAGCTACTCTCGCTATGCTGGTGTCCGTCCGGCCGCCGCACCCCCGTCCGCGCCCGCACCCCGGCGCGCCCGACCCAGGGAGGCCCGTACTTGAGGCCCGCCATCAACTGGACCCCGCCCGAACGCGCCGAGGGCGACCCCCGCCCGCCGGCCCAGTGGCGCCGCATCATCGCGCTCTTCCGCCCCTACCGGGGCCGGCTCACCACGGTGGGGCTGCTGGTCGCCGCCTCCGCCGTGGTGTCCGTCGTCTCGCCGTTCCTGCTCAAGGCCGTGCTGGACACCGCCATCCCGCAGGGCCGCACCGGGCTGCTCAGCCTGCTCGCGCTCGGGATGATCCTCACCGCCGTGGTGAACAGCGTCTTCAACGTGCTGCAGACGCTGATCTCCACCACCGTCGGCCAGCGCGTCATGCACGACCTGCGCACCTCCGTCTACGGCCACCTGCAACGGCAGTCGCTGGCCTTCTTCACCCGCACCCGCACCGGCGAGGTGCAGTCCCGGATCGCCAACGACATCGGCGGCATGCAGTCCACGGTGACCTCCACCGCGACCAGCCTGGTCTCCAACCTCACCGCCGTGATCGCCTCGATCGTCGCCATGGTCGCCCTCGACTGGCGGCTGACCGTCATCTCGCTGGTGCTGCTCCCGCTGTTCGTCTGGATCAGCCGCCGGGTCGGCCAGGAGCGCAAGAAGATCACCACCGAGCGGCAGAAGCAGCTGGCCGCGATGAGCTCGGCGGTCCAGGAGTCACTGTCGGTCAGCGGCATCCTGCTCGGCCGCACCATGGGCCGCTCCGACTCGCTGGCCCGGGAGTTCACCGAGCAGTCCGACCAGCTCGCCGACCTGGAGGTGCGCTCCAGCATGGCCGGGCGCTGGCGGATGAACACCATCATGATCGTGATGGCCGCCATGCCCGCGCTGATCTACTGGGCGGCCGGACTGACCTCCGCCGCCGGGGCGCCGATCGTCTCGGTCGGCACCCTGGTCGCCTTCGTCACCCTCCAGCAGGGCCTGTTCCGCCCGACCGTCAGCCTGCTCTCCACCGGCGTGGACGTGCAGACCTCGCTCGCGCTCTTCCAGCGCATCTTCGAGTACCTCGACCTGCCGGTGGAGATCGCCGAACCGCCGCACCCGGTCACCCTGGCCGACATCCGCGGCGAGGTCCGCTTCGAGGCCGTCGACTTCCGGTACGACCCCGAGCAGGAGCGTCCCACCCTGGACGGCGTCGAGCTCAAGGTCCCGGCCGGGACGTCCCTTGCCGTCGTCGGCGAGACCGGCTCGGGCAAGACCACCCTCAGCTACCTGGTGCCGCGGCTGTACGACGTCACCGGCGGCCGGGTCACCCTGGACGGCGTGGACGTGCGCGAGCTGTCCTTCGACACCCTGGCCCGCGCGGTCGGCGTGGTCTCCCAGGAGACCTACCTCTTCCACGCCTCGGTCGCCGAGAACCTGCGCTTCGCCAAGCCGGGCGCCAGCGACGCCGAACTGGTCGAGGCCGCCCGGGCCGCGCAGATCCACGACACCATCTCCGCCCTCCCGGACGGCTACGACACCCTGGTCGGCGAACGCGGCTACCGCTTCTCCGGCGGCGAGAAGCAGCGCCTCGCGCTCGCCCGCACCATCCTGCGCAACCCGCCCGTGCTGATCCTGGACGAGGCCACCAGCGCGCTCGACAACCGCACCGAACACGCCGTCCAGCAGGCCGTGGACACCCTGGCCGCCGGCCGGACCACCATCACCATCGCGCACCGGCTCTCCACCGTCCGCTCCGCCGACCAGATCGCCGTCCTGGACCGCGGCCGGGTGGTCGAACTCGGCACCCACGAGGAGCTGGTGGAACGGGACGGACGGTACGCGGCGCTGCTGCGCCGGGAGACGCCGGAGGCGGCGTCCCTGTCGGACGCCGCCCTCGGTCACGCGTAGTCGTACCGGTCGCGCGGATCACCGGTCGCGGGTGGTCGTTCCGGCCGCGCGGATCGCCGGTCACGCGTTCGTACCGGTCGCGCGGAACGCCAGGAGGCCGGAGACGCGGCGCTCAGGCCGCCTTCGGCACCTCGTTGTACCCGTCCGCGACCTCCTGGCCGGAGAGCCGCTGGATCGCCGCCATCACCTCGTCGGTCACCTGGCGACGGGCCTTCAGCGAACGGGCCTGCCCGTGCAACTCGTCGAAGTGCAGCGGTTCGCCGAAGCGGACGGTCACCTTCTTGATCCGCGGCAGCCGCTTGCCCACCGGAAGGATCTGCTCCGGGCCCTCCAGGGCCACCGGGACGACCGGGACGCCCGCGGTCAGCGCGAGCCAGGCGACCCCCGTCTTGCCCCGGTAGAGCCGGCCGTCCAGCGACCGGGTGCCCTCCGGGTAGATGCCGAAGGCCTTGCCGTCCTCCAGGATCTCCAGCGCCGACTCCAGCGAGGCCTGGGCCGAGCGGTAGGTGCCGCGCTCGACCGGAACCGCGCCGATCGACTCGAAGAAGCCCTTGGAGAGCCGGCCCTTGAGCCCGGTGCCGGTGAAGTACTCGGCCTTGGCGAGGAAGTGGACCCGGCGCGGGGCGGTGAGCGGGATCACCACGCTGTCGATGAACGACAGGTGGTTGCTGGCCAGGATCACCCCGCCCTTGCGCGGCACGTTCTCGATGCCCTCGATGGCCGGACGCCAGATCCCGCGTGAAACGGGTTTCAGCACCAGCCTGGTGGCGAGGTCGAGCACGGGTTCCCTCCCTGGACGAACGACCGCCCCGGAGGAGTCCGGGCCAGCAATCAGACCCGCAGACTACGACACCCACCCGGGAGCCCGTCCACTCCCGCCGACCGTGGCGAACACCACGGCCGGGTAGGGTACGGCCGTCCGAACCGAGCAAGAATTTGCAGTACCCAGGAGGAACGATGGAGAGCGTCGCGGCCATCAAGGAGATGTTCGACCGTTTCGACAAGAACGGCGACGGCAAGATCACCCCGGCCGAGTACGCGCTGGCCGCCAACGAGATGGGCGACCACAGCGTCACCATCTCGATGGCCGAGGCGCTGATCCACGCGATGGACACCCGTCACCAGGGCTACCTGGACTTCGAGGAGTTCCTGGCCGCCCGCCAGCGCTGAGCCCGCACGGACGGGGCCGGTCGCCGTACCGGCGGCACCGGCCCCGTCCGCAGGCCCCGTCGTTCGTCCTCCCGCCCGTCCTGCCGCCCGCCCTACGGCCTGTCCGTCGGAGCCGCCGGAGCCACCGGGAACACCCGGCGCACCACCCGCTCCGCCGCCCCGCCGTCGTCCCAGACGCAGAACCTCTCCCGGAACCGCTTGCGCGCACCCGGCTCCGGGTCGCCCGCGCGCAGCGCCCGCGCCAGCCCCGCCGCGTCGACCGTGACCGCGCCCGGCGGCTGCGCGAACAGGTCGAAGTACACGCCGCGTTCGCGCTGGTACTCCTCCCAGTCCGGAGCGAATATGACGACCGGTCGGTCCAGCACCGCGTAGTCGAACATCATCGACGAGTAGTCCGTCACCAGCGCGTCCGCCGCCAGGTAGAGGTCCTCGACCACCGGGTGCGCCGACACGTCCACGATCTCCGCCGCGTCCTCACCGGCCGTCAGGTCGCCCGGGCCGTCGGCGTGGAAGTAGTGGGTGCGCACCAGCAGCGTGAACCGCGGGCCCAGCGCCCGCGCCAGCTCCGCCACGTCCAGCAGCGGCACGTAGCCGCCCTTGCCGCCGCGGTGGGTCGGCGCGTACAGCACCGACGTGGTGCCGGGCCGCAGCCCCAGCCGCTCGCGCATGGCCAGGACCTCCCCCGGGGTGGAGTTGGCCAGCCGGTCGTTGCGCGGGTAGCCGGTGTCCAGCATCTCGTAGCGGCCCGGGAAGGCCCGGGCGAAGTGCTCGCTGGTGTGCGGGTTGGAGGAGACCAGGAAGTCCCAGCGGTCGACGGCCTCCTGGAGCCGGTCGAAGTCCATCCCCTCGGCGGCGGCCTCGGGGCGGCCCCGCAGGTCCATCCCCATCGCCTTGAGCGGGGTGCCGTGCTGGGTCTGGACGTGCACCGTGCCCGGCCGCTTCGCCATCGTGCGCGGGAAGTTGACGTTGTTCACGAAGTACTTCGCGGTCGCCATCGCCTTGAGGTACGCCGGGGTGTTGACGATCACGTACGGGACGCCGGGCGGCATCGCGTCGGCCTGCCGGCGGTTCTCCACCACCCACACGCCGCGGATCTGCGGGGCGAGTTCCTTCGCCTTCTCGTAGATCGCCGCCGGGCTGCACGCGTAACCCCGGTGCCAGTACGCGGCGTAGACCGCCAGGTGCTCGTCCAGCGGCAGGCGGCGGAACGCGTTGTACGCCGTGAACCGGGCGCCGCTGCGCACGCCCTTCTTCACCGCGGGGGCCACCGCCCGTGCCCCGCGCTTGAGTTCGCGCGGCAGCCGGCCGGTGCGGCGCAGCTCGGCGTACGCGATCCGGGCGCCGCGCGAGGCCAGCCGGTACTGCACGCCGCGCACCCCGCCGGGGAAGCGGTAGTCGGCCGGGCGGTGGCGCTCGAAGTGCGCGGCGACCCGGTGGAAGTAGTCCCGGCGCCGGTCGACCGGGACCAGTCCGGGGGTGTCGTAGACGTTCAGCGCCTGCCGGACGGTCCGGTCGAAGACCAGGGTGCGCAGCGCCGGCGGGACGGGCCGTCCGGGGCCGTCCGGGCGCTCGCACCGGTCCAGGAAGGCGAAGATGGCGTCGTACTGGGCGAACACGTCGGCGTGCTTGGGGGAGGCGGTGGCGGTGATCGCGCCGTCCCGGCCGCGCCGGTAGTTGTAGCAGGGGCGGTCGAGGTAGCGCAGCCGCCCGGCGGCCAGCAGCGCGGGGTAGGTGACCGAGATGTCCTCGTAGTAGCCGCGACCGAAGGAGACCCCGAGGCCCTCCAGGAACGCGCGGCGGAACACCTTGTTCCACACCGACATCACGGTCTGGAACAGCGCCGGGTGCTCGGCCACCGTGCAGCCCTCGACCAGCGGGGAGCCGACCAGCACGTGCCGCCAGGGGTTGGGCTCGCTCCCGCCGTCCGGGTAGACGTGGGTGAAGTCGGTGAGCAGGACGTCGGCGGGCGCCTCGCGGCGGCGCTCCTGCGTCAGCTCGTCCAGGATCACGCCGACCGTCCGCTCGGGCAGCCAGTCGTCGCTGTCCACGAACCAGACGTACTCGCCGCGCGCCTGCGGCAGGGCGGCGGTCCGGGCGCCGCCGAGGCCCTGGTTCTCGGTGAGGTGCATCACGCGCAGCCGGGGGTCGCGGGCGGCGTAGGCGTCCAGGATCGCGCCGGAGCCGTCGGGGGAGAGGTCGTCGACCGCGATGACCTCGAAGCGGGTCTCGGCGGCGGGGGTCTCGCCGAGGATCGAGTCGAGGCAGCGCGGCAGGTACCGCTCCACGCCGTGGACCGGGAGCACGATGCTGAGGAGGAGGGACACGCTGGCCGAGTCTACCGATCCACGCGGTGCGACCTGCGGGGACGTCCGCCCGGGACGGGACGGGGGCGGTGGTCGGGCGGGACCAGGTGGCGCGGAGGCCGGCGCCGGGGGTCGGAGCGGGGGTGATCACCGGTCCGGGACCGCCGGTGCCTGGCCCCGGAACGGGGTGGCACCGGCAGTCTGGTGGCGGCCGGGCCGACCCTCTACGGCCGGCCGCCGGTCCGGGCACCGTACGGGCCTGGTCACCGCAGCGTCGAGGTGACCGGGCAGTGGCCCGCAGGAGCCGGAGTTCGATCGAGTCGCTTCACGACTCGAACACGCACCTGCGTGCGGTGCGGGCACCGGTGCGTGCCTCAGATACTGCTTGGAGGATCGACGCGAGTCAATCCCTCGTATGTGTTCACTTCATGAATCGGCTTGCGTGCGGTCGACCACCCGCTGGTGATCGTTTTGTCGACCTCGCGACTGTCCCCTATATGGGGGCGATTCGTCGACGCCGCAGTCGAGGTCGCAGTCGGCGCCGCGGGAGTGCCTGTCGTACGCCGGCTCGGGCCCGCCCGCACCCGCCTGCGCGCGGCGTGCACCGCGCGGACGGACGCCGGGGCCGCGCCTCCTGGCCCTGGTGACGAATGGCGGGTCGTGCACCATCATTGATGCCTAGTCGTGACCGCCCGAGCTGCCCCTGGTGCATCGTCAGTTGACGCCGCACGGTACGGTGGCACAACACCGAGGACGGTTGCGCGAAGGCCGTCCCTCACGGATAGTCTTCGCCTCACGGCCCTGGCGCCTCGTAGGGGTGGGAAAACTGATGGAACACATGCAAGTGCGGACTCGGCCCCGTGTGCCGGCGGTCCAGTGCGGTGTCGGCGCGACCGGCCGCCGGATCGAGCGACACCTGGCCGTGCTCGGCGCGCCCGCGCTCCCGGCGGTGGACACCGCCGAGGCGCTCGGGTTGATAAGGGAGCTGACGCCGCGCGGCGCCGACACCCCGGCGGCGGCCCGCCGTCGCCACACCCGGGTCTCGCTGCTGGCGCCGCTGCGCCGGCTGCGCCGCAGCCTCTTCGGCGGGCGCGGCTGAGACCCTGGAGCAGGCCCGCGGCCTCGGCCCGGGACCGGCTCACGAACGACCCGACGGACCACCGGCCCGTCGGGTCGTCGGCGTATCCGGAGACGGGACCGCCAAATTGGTCTGAACCTTTCACCCTACGCGAGGCCGCCGCCCCCGCGTGGGCAGTCGGCGAGGCAGTACGCCCGACCGGTCGACCTGGGCCAGGATGGCGCCATGGCGGACAACAACCACTCCACGTCAGCCGGGGCGACCGGGTCCTTCCAGACCACCACCCTGGAGATCACCACCGGCAACCGCGAGGTCGCGCTGGACATCACCGACCGCTGCGCCGCGTTCCTCGACGAGCGGGCCGCCGGGCGGGACGGGCTGCTCAACGTCTTCGTCCCGCACGCCACCGCCGGGATCGCCGTCCTGGAGACCGGCTCGGGCAGCGACGACGACTTCCTCGCCACCCTGCGCGCGCTGCTCCCCGCGGACGACCGCTGGCGCCACCGGCACGGCAGCCCCGGCCACGGACGGGACCACGTGGTGCCCGGCCTGGTCGCCCCGCACGCCACCCTTCCGGTGCTCGGCGGCCAACTGGCCCTCGGCGTCTGGCAGTCCGTGGTGCTGATCGACACCAACGGCGACAACCCGCGCCGCACCGTGCGGCTGTCCTTCCTCGGCTGAGTGACGGGCCGGTCTGCGAGCCGGGCTGCGGGCCGGACTACGCGCTGAGCTACGGGTGGGACCACGGGCCGGACGACCCGCTGAGCTACGGGTCGAGCCTCGCGACGTGGCCGGCCACGGCCGCGAGGTAGCGCTCGATCGCCAGGTACTGGCAGAGCAGAGCGACCGGCCGGCCCAGCCGGGCGTACCAGGCGGACAGCCGGGAGAACGCGGCCACCTCGAACCACACCTCGCCGTCGGCGTCCATCGACACCAGGAACGACTCCTCCCCGCACTCCGGATGCCCCGGCAGCGTCCCGTACGCGAACCCGATCCGGTCCGGCCCGGCCACCGTCCACACCACCCGGCAGGGGATCACCAGCCTCGGCCACCGGCTGCCCGGCAGGCTCAGCCGCAGCAGCACGGTGGCCCCGTCCCGGACCGGCCCGCCCGGGTACACCGCGAACCCGGTCCCCAGCTGGCTGCCCCACCCGAGCACGTACCGCCCGGCCCGCTCCAGCACCTCCGGCCCCCGCCCCAGGTGCACCCGTCGGCGCAGGTGCGCGTACCCCTCCGGCAACGGCCCACCCCGGGTCGCCCCCACCTCCGCGTACGTCGGCCCGCCCGCCCGGGCCTCCCGCAACTGCCGCCGCAGACCCCCGGACCCACGAACCGTGCCGACCGTGCCGACTGTGCCGCTTGTGCCAACCATGCCGGCCACGCTAGCCCCGGGCCGCAGGCCCGCCTTGCGGCGGGGTGGGGGCGGGGAGTAGGAAGGCGGCATGAGTGAGAGCAGGACGGACGGCGCCGTGGTGGGCGGGGACGCGGCGGCCTGTGGGCCGGTGCCGGTGGGGGCGACGGAGGCGGCGCTGCGGGAGGACCCGGGGGCGGAGGGACCGCGGGCCGACTGCGTGCTGTGCGGTGAGCCGACGGTGCTGCCCGCCGACCAGCCGGGCAGCACCCTGTGCCCGACCTGTGCCTGGCAGCAGGCCCAGCGGATCGCCTGTTCGGGCTGAGCGGGCTGGGCGTGTCGGGCGGGGCGGGCGTTTTGGGCGTGTCGGGCGGGGCGGGCGTTTTGGGCGTGTAGGGCGGGGCGGGCGTTTTGGGCGTGTAGGGCGGGGTGGGCGTCAGGCGTCCTCCCGGCCGGCCAGGGCGAGGGTGGAGCCGTGGCGGCCCTTGCGGACCAGGAGCTGGGCCGGGATGCGGCTGCGCAGGTCGGCGACGTGGCTGACGATGCCGACGGCGCGGTCCCGCTCGCGCAGGCCGTCGAGGACGTCCATCACCTCCTCCAGGGACTGTTCGTCCAAGGTGCCGAAGCCCTCGTCGATGAAGAGCGTGTCCAGCGGCATCCCGCCGGCCTCGTCGGTGACCACGTCGGCCAGGCCGAGGGCGAGGGAGAGCGAGGCGAAGAAGCTCTCGCCGCCGGAGAGGGTGGCGGTGTCCCGCTCGGTGCCCGTCCAGGCGTCGACGACCCGCAGGGCCAGTCCGGAGCGCTTGTTGCCGGTGCCGCGGTCGTCACTGTGGACCAGGGTGTAGCGGCCGCCGGACATCCGGACCAGCCGGTCGCTGGCCGCCGCCGCGACCTGCTCCAGCCGGGCCGCGAGCACGTACGACTCCAGCCGCATCCGCAGCCGGTTCTCGGTGGAGGTGCCGGCGGCCAGCGCGGCCAGCCGGTTGATCCGCCCGTACCGCTCCAGGGTCGGGGCCAGCTCGGCGGCCAGCTCGCCCAGCCGGTCCCCGATCTCGGCGAGTGCCGCGCAGCGCTCCCGGGCGGCCGACCGGGCGGCGTGCGCCCGGCCGAGGCGGTCGGTGGCGGCGCTCAGCGCGGCCGCGGCGGCGGGCAGGTCGACCGGCGGACGGGCGGCGGCCTCGGCCAGTTCGGGCAGCGCCAACTCGTGCCGGACGGCGGCGGACTCCGCGCGGTGCCGCTCCAGCCGGGCCTCCAGCCGCTCCCGCTCCTCCCGGGGCAGTAGGACGGCGAGCGCGGCCCCGGCATCCGGGAAGCCCGCCGCCGCGGCGGCCTTGCCGAGTTCCTCCTCGGCCGCGTCGAGCCGCTCCCGCGCCTCCGACGCCGCCCGCGCGGCCCCGGCCACCGCGGCGACCGCCTCGGCGAGCCGGCCCAGCGTCGCGGCCCGGTCGGCGACCGAGGCGGCCGCGCCGCGCGCGGCCGACACCCTGGCGCTCAGCGCCCGCTGGTCGTCCGCCAGGGCCTGCAGCCGGTCGGTGAGGACGGCGGCGCGCTCCTTGGCCTCGTTCAGCTCGTCCAGCCGACGGGTGCGGTCCTGCGACAGCCGGGCGATCTCCCGGCCGACCCGGCCGAGCGCCTCCGCCTCGTGCAGCGCGGCGCGGTGCTCCCGCTCCAGCTCGGCGAGCGAGCGCGCGAGCACCTCCGCTGCCTCGGGGCCGGCCGCACCGGCGGCCGTCGCCTCGCGCACCCGCAGCGCGGTCAGCGCCTGGTCGGCCTCGCCCCAGGCCCGCTCGGCGGCGGCCTGCGCCCGACCGGCCCGCTCCTCGTCCTCGGCGCTCACCCGGCCGCCGTCGGCGGCCTCGGCGGGCGCCGGGTGCTCGGCCGAGCCGCAGACCCGGCAGGCCTCGCCCGAGCGGAGCTGCTCGGCCAACTCGGCGGCCATGCCGGCCAGTCGGCGGTCCCGCAGGTCCAGGCCGAACTCACGGGCGTCCAGCGCGGCCGTGCGCAGCTCGGCGACCCTCGGCTCGGCCGCCGCGATCTCCACCCGCAGGCCGTCCCGCTCCCGGGCCGCGGCCAGGCGGGTGGTCGACTCGGCGCGCCGGCCGTCCAGTTGCTCGACCCGGACGCCCGCCGTCCGGGCCCGTTCCTGCTGCTCCTCCAGGCGGCCCAGCTCGCCGTCGAACTCGGCCAGCCAGTCCTCGGCCTCCTCGGCCCGCTCCTCGGCGCCGCGCCGCTCCGCGGCCAGGGCGAGCTGCTCGCGGCCGAGTTCGGCGCAACGCCGCTCCTCCGCCCGGGCCGTCTCCAGCCGGACCACCTCGGCGCGCAGCCGCAGTTCCGCGTCGGCCAGCTCGGCGGCACCGGCCCCGGCCCCGGCCGGGACGTGCTCCGCGATCCCGGTACGGGCCAGCGCCTCCCGGCGCCGCTGCTCCGTCTCCCGGGCCCGGCCGAGCGCCTCGGCCGCGCTCTCCCGCAGGCGCAGCGCGGATTCCACGCCGACCGCCTCCTGGGCGGCCGCGAGCCGCTGCCGGTCCCGCGCCGCGGCCGGTTCGAAGGCGGCCAGCCGGTCGGCCTCGGCCAGTGCCTCCCGGTGCCGGCGCTGGCGGGCGGCGAGCTCCTCGGCGCCTTCGCGCCCGTGCTGGGCGGCCCGGTGCGCGGCCTCGGCCCCCGCGAGGGCGGCCTCGGCGACGGTGAGCTGCTCGGCCGCGCCGCCGCGCAGGATCGCGGCCCAGCCGAGCAGCCCGGGGGCGAGGTCGGCGTCGCCGTCCTCGGCCGGCACCCACGCCCCGGCGGGTTCGGCCCCGGGGCCGGCGGCCTGCTCGGCCTTGCTGGCGAGGTCCCGCAGGCGTCGGCGTCCGGCCTGGACGGCCGTCTCCTGGGTGCGGCGCCGGTCGGCGAGCCAGGCCTCGACGTGTCCGTAGCGCTCGGTGTCGAAGAGGCGGCGCAGCAGCTTGCCGCGCTCCTCGGAGTCCCCCTTGAGGAAGCGGGCGAAGTCGCCCTGCGGCAGCAGCACCACCTGGCAGAACTGTTCCCGGCTCATGCCGATCAGCCGGTGGATCTCTTCCCCGGCCTCCTGGTGCGACTTGCTGACCGGCTGCCAGCCGGGGGCGCCGTCGCCCGCGTCGGCGGCCCACGCGCGCAGCAGGGTCTGCGGCCGCTCGACGGTGGTGCCGGTGCCGACCTTCTTCGGCCGGCGCTGCTCGGGCAGCCGGGTGATCCGCAGCCGGCGCCCGCCCAGCGTCAGCTCCAGCTCGACCTGGGTCAGCTGTCCGGGGTCGGCGTGGTCGCTGCGCAGCCGGTTGGCCCGGCGGGCGTTGGGCGTCTCGCCGTACAGCGCGAAGCAGACCGCGTCCAGCACGCTGCTCTTGCCCGCGCCCGTCGCCCCGCGCAGCAGGAACAGCCCGCCGGCGGCGAGCGCGTCGAAGTCCACCGTCTCGCTGCCCGCGAACGGGCCGAAGGCGGTGACGGTGAGCCGGTGCAGCCTCATCGGGGCAGGTCCGCCTTCCGGTCGGCGTCCGTGCGGACGTGCTCGAAGCCCTCGCGCAGCCAGCCGAGCTCGTCCGGCTCCGGCTCGGCCCCGGGGCGGACGTGCCGCAGGAAGCCCTCGGCGATCTCCAGGTCCTCCCGGCCGCTGACCCGGGAGGCGTACGACCGGGCCGGCTCGGTGCCGCCGTCCTCGGGGTCGAACAGCAGCTGGAGGGTGTGCGGGAAGCGGCGGCGCAGCTGCTCCATCGGCTCGCCCGGGCGGGCGGCGTCGGTGAGCGTGGCCTGCACCCAGGACTGCTCGTCCTCGGTGTACCTCTCGTCGGTGAGCAGCTCGGCGAGGGTGCCGCGCAGGGCGGCGAGGGCGCGCGGTCGGGGGCAGTCGACCCGCTCGGCCGTCACCGCGCCGTCGGCGGCGAGGTCGACCAGCCACATGGTCTTGCGCTGGCGCGCCTCGGAGAAGGAGTAGGCGAGCGGGGAGCCGCTGTACCGCAGGTGGGGGGCGAGGGTCTGGCAGCCGTGGAGGTGGCCGAGCGCGGCGTAGTGCACCCCGTCGAACACCGAGGCGGGGACGGCGGCGACCCCGCCGACGGCGATGTCCCGCTCGCTGTCGCTCGGTGCTCCGCCGGTGACGAAGGCGTGCGCGAGCACCACCGCCCGCGTCCCCTCCGGGCGGGCCGACAGGTCGGCGCGGACCTGCTCCATCGCCGCGCCGAGCACCGCCGCGTGCCCGCCCTTGGCCAGGCCGAAGCGCTCGCGGACCAGCGTCGGCTCCAGGTAGGGCAGCCCGTACACCGCCACCGGGCCGTGCTCGTCCGCCAGCAGGACGGGCTCGGCGCACGCGCCCGGGTCCGTCCGCAGGTGGATCCCGGCGCGCCCGATCAGGCCGGCGCCGACGCCGAGGCGGCGGGCCGAGTCGTGGTTGCCGCTGATGAAGACCGTCGGGACCCCGAGCTCCGCCAGCCGGTGCAGCACGTCGTCGAACAGCGCGACCGCGTCCAGGCTGGGCAGCGCCCGGTCGTACACGTCCCCGGCGACCAGCACGGCGTCCACGCCCTCGGACCGGACCACCTCCACGAGGTGGTCCAGGAAGGCGCGCTGGGCGTCGTGCAGGCTCTCCCGGTGGAACGAGCGCCCGAGATGCCAGTCGGAGGTATGCAGCAGTCTCACTACAGCGCTCCTACCTGCACGTTTGCCACTTTGATGTCCTCCGGGTCAGCACCGAGTCAGCACGGGTCACGCGGCCAGTGCCTGGTCAGTACCGAGTATCACAGGACCCACCGACAGAGCCTCGTCCATCACGGTCCTCAGTCTCTCTCGCGCATCAGGGGAGAGGCGGCCGTAGATGTCGGCGGTGATCCGGATCGTGGAGTGCCCGAGCCAACGGGAGACCTCCAGGGGGGACACCCCACCCGCGATGGCACCGGAGGCGAAGAAGTGCCGGAGGTAGTGAGCCGTCCACGGCTCATCACCGTACCCCGAGGGCGTGCACCAGGAGCACGGCCCGCTCTTCGCCCGCCGGGCTCTCCGCCTGGGCCTGGTCCGGCTCGAAGAGGACGATGATCCCTGCCACGATCCCCATGTGCAGGGCCGCATGGGCGACTGCATTTCGATCTCGATCGAGTTCCGCCGATGTCTGGTCCCGTCATGTACACACTGCGTACGCTCGAACCCGACTGCTCGTTGGTGCGAGAGCCCGGGGGACACGATGGCTCACGAGGCAAGCCCTGGCCAGCTCGTCGGGGGGAAGTACCGGCTGGTCTCCAGCCTGGGGTCGGGTGGCTTCGGACGGGTTTGGAAGGCTCACGACGAGCACCTTGACGTAGACATAGCGATCAAGGAGATCTGGCTCCCACCCGCGCAGTTCGAGGAGGAGTACAACGAGCGCCTCAAGCGCGCCGCGCGTGAGGCCCGAAGTGCCGCCAAGCTCCGCGATCACCCCAACATCGTGACCGTTCACGAAGTCGTCGTGGATGCCGGCCGCCCGTGGATCGTGATGCAACTGGTCAACGGCTGCTCGTTGGACGAATACGTCAGGCAGCGTGGCCCGTTGCCCCGTGACACGGCGCTCAAGGTTGCCAGGGCACTCCTGGAAGCCCTTGACGCCGCTCACCGCGCCGGTATCTTCCACCGCGACGTCAAACCGGCCAACGTCATGATGGCCTCCGACGGAAGAATCCTTCTCACCGACTTCGGGATCGCCCGGCACGAGAACGACACGGTGCTGACTGCGTCGGGGACAGTCATTGGCTCCCCGGAGTACATGGCGCCCGAGCGAATCCGGGGACGGGTCGACATGCCGGTCAGCGACCTCTTCTCCCTCGGAGCCACGCTCTTCCAAGCCATTGAAGGAATCTCCCCGTTCAGGAGGGAGACGTCAATGGCATCCATGTCCGCAGTGCTGATGGATGAGCCTCCACCGCTCGTGAAGGCCCGTGACCCGCTTAGAACAGTCGTCCGTCTGCTACTTGAGAAGAAGCCCGAACAGCGGCTCGGCATTTCAACAGCATTGGTCTTCCTTGCCGGACCTTCTCGCTCGGAGAACCCCGGTGGGCCGCAGACTGAGCACAAGGTCCTGCTGCCGAAGAAGGATAGCCAAGCCTACTTGAGAGCAGCCATAGAGCTTGAGCGGCAACAGCAGGTTGAGAAATTACTGCTCAACAGGCCATCACCTGCCACGCCGGTGCCCGCTGTCAACACACGCGGGCCACTGGAACAGCGGCAAAGCAACTCCGAAGGCCAAGATGGCGCGAGCAGTGCAACCGAACGATCGGGTGGTCTCACGGCAAAGAAGGCCCGCGATGCAGTAGTCGTAGCAATGGGGGCCGTAGTTATGGTTGGCGCAATATCCTGGGGCCTTCCGAAATTAGTGAACAACACGGCCTGCGGGTGGATGAAGAGCGCGCTCGTCAAGTATGAGCCGAATGGCTATACTACATATCAAAATCGACAGCAGATCATCAATCAGGCGAAAGATGCTCTAGATCTCCCAGAGCTTGACTATGACATAAAATCCCGGCTTGAGACATATGAAGACAGCCTATTGAGAAATTGGTATGCCCAAGACGCTGGGGATGGTCAGGCGAGCCGGGCGCGGTCGGAGGTTTTGAAGGCATGCGGAGATGAGGGGAACTAGCGCGCCGAGGAGGCGCCAGGTGGGGACTCCTCCGAACTGCTGCCGCATGTCGGCGCCCGGCCACGGTCGTCCGCATGGACTCCTACCGCCCCGCCAAGACCACGCCCCCGGCTCCAGTGCCCGATCCCCGGCCTGAGCCGGTTGCCTCCGGGAACCCGTTCCTCGCGCTCCTCAGAACGCTCGAAGCAAAGCAAACCGCCCCGGCCTACTTGGCCGGGGCGGTTCTCTCATTTGCTGGTCCCGGGCATGCGTGATCGTCCGACCGGAGGCCTCGAGCACCTTTGCCGTGAGCCCCGCGTTCTTGCCGGGCGCGGTCGACAGCAGGTCGGGGACCACGGCGGCGAAGTGAGCCGGGACCAGGCGACTGCCAGCATGGTTCGGGTCTTCCCCCGGCCTGCGATGTACTCCCGCCGGACAAGCTGGTCGCCAGGGGCCAGGTTGAAGATGTCCTGGACGTACAGCGGGGGAACCACCAGTTCGGCCGCAGTGACACGACTGGTCTCGCCTTCCACCGGGCTCGACCTCAGTCGCTGCGCTGACAATCCCGGCCTGCTCAGTGGCCACGGGGGGTTGTCCGCTGGGCGAGCCGAGGGCGGGCGGTGGGCGAGTGGCGGGTGGACGGTGGGCGGGGGGTCGACGAGGGGCTCATGTTTGCCCCTTGGCGGGCTGCGGTGGATGGCCTTGGGGGCAAATGTTGCTCCTCTGGGGAGCCTCGGGCGCCGGTGTTCGATTACTCGGGGTGGATTGTCAGTGGCTCTGTGTATGTTCCGTGGCGTCGGCGGATCCGGGGGTCGGAGGCCGACGGGACAGGAGGAGACCATGACCATGAGGGAGTCGGTGTACGAGGTGTTGGGCGTCGTGGTGGTGCGGAAGCGGCTGCTGCGGGCGCCGGGGGCGCTGCTGTCCGGCGGGCGGAGGCCGGGGTCCGGGCCCGGGAACGCATCCGGGCCCGGGAGCGGGCCCGGGAGCGGGCCCGGGAGTGGGGCCGGCCCCGGGTTCGGGCGGCCGTCGGCGGGTGGGCCCGGTGGGGCCGCGCCGCCGGGCGCGGGGCGACCGCCGGGTGCGCGGGCCGTCGGGGCCGGGGGAGCCGGGGCGCGGGGGCGGCGCGACGGCCGGGCCCGCGGGGCGCCGCCCCAGCCGGTGGCGGTGGCGCTGGCCGTCGAGGCGGAGGACTTCGCCGTGCTGGCCGAGTACGGGCTGTTCGGCGCGCTCGGGCACCGGGAGTACCTGGTGCGGGCGGAGGAGCAGCTCAGGGGCCTGTACCAGCAGGGGCTGGAGGTGCACCTGCGCGTCCTGGAGGCGGGTGACTTCGAGGACTACTGCGCCGCGCTCGGCCTCGACCCCCGGGCGTCAGCCGCCCGGGTCGCGTACGCGGGGGATCCGGAGCTCGCCGGGGAGCCCTTCGTCTACGCGGGGGAGCCGATGGCCGACCTCCTCCCGGTGCTGCTGGACGACCACCGGGCGCGGGTGCGGATGTCCGTCGGCTGTGCGGCGCTGCTCGACGTGCTGGGCGACGACCTGGCCGGGCAGCGGCGGATGGCGGCCGTGATGCGGTACGTGACGTCCGTGTACCTGGCGCTGGCCGAGGGTGCGGGGGAGGGCTGCCACCTGCTGACGCTGCGCTGCCACGGCCCGGAGGACGGTGAGCAGCTCACCTCGGCGGTGGACGTCTGCGTCGAGGCGGGGCGGCTGCTACCCGCCGGGCGGGACGTGGAGGCGTTCTGCGTCACGCTCGCGGCCGGCGTGGCCTCGGGCGGTGCGGGGGCGTTGCTGCTGCACGGCGATCCGGCCGCGTCGCCGTACCGGTCGGCGGGCCACGCGGCGGACCGGGCCCCGGACCGGGCCCCGGACTGGGAGGCGGACCGACCCTCGGACCACCCTTCGGGGCGGTCGGCGAGCGCTCCGCCGGGCGGGCTCGCGGACGGGGCGAGGAGCGGTCCGCGGGTGCGGGGCTGGGCGCTGGCCGGTGGGCGGCTGCGGCCGATGACCGCCCACGAGGTGTTCGACGAGCTGGCCGACGACGCGGCGCGCGGGCTGCCCTTCCCGCCCGGTGCGGTCCCGCAGCCGGGGTTCCCGCTGCCGGGCCTCCCGGAGGCCGGGGGCGGGGGTGGGCTGCTGGGGTGATCAGGGCGTTCGCGGCCTCCGCATCCACCATGCGGCGCTGGGGACTGTTCATCGACCGCCTGTTCGGGGAAGATCGGAGAAGATCAACAGCAGGAGTGCGCGGTCCCCCACGCCGCCACTCCGGTCGCTCCGCTCCGTACCGTGCTCCGTAGGGTCCGGCGAGCCCGACACCGAGAGGGGGGACGCGCGGCATGGGCCGGATCGAGTTCACGGCGGAGATCGCCGAGCTGCTCGGGAAGGTGCGCCGGCGTCCCACGGCGGGTTGGCCGTGGCGGCCGGGTGAGCAGGTGCCGGAAGGGCTGCCGATGAAGCAGTCCTGGGGCTGGCTGTTCGCCCCGGACGGCCGGGTGCTGACCCTGGTCAACCCCCGGGACGGGATCTGCTCGCTGCCCGGCGGCTCGCTGGAGCCGGAGGACGACGGCGACCCGGCCGCCGCCCTGGCGCGGGAGGCGGGGGAGGAGGCCCAGGCCGTGATCGGCCGGCCGTACTACCTCGGCTACCTGTACGACCGGGTCGGCTCGGCGAACGGCGGGCACGAGTGCGCCCGGGTCCGGATGGCGGCGGCGCTGCGGGCGGTCGGTCCGAGCGCGGCCGATCCGGCCTCGGGCCGGCACTACCGGCGGCTGCTGGTCGCGCCGGGGCTCGCGGTCGAGCTACTGGGTTGGGGCGAGCCCGGGCTGCGCCAGGCCCGGGCGGCGGTCGCCACCGCCGTCCACTGGCTCGGTGTGCCGGCCGCCGCGAACGAGGAGATCGAGGAGCTCCCGGTCGAGGGCTGCACGGTCTTCCCCGGCCCGGTGTACCCGGGCGGCGGACGCGTCCCGCGGTACTGAACCGGGCCCCCGGAACGCGGCCGGCGGCGCGCCGTCCCCGGAGCAGGGCTGCCCGGCTGCGGGCGCGGAACCGACGCACCGGCGGCCGCAGCCTGACCGGTGGCTGACGGCGAGCTGACTTCTCGGAAGTTTTTTGTCTACACGCGATGACCGACGCGCGTCGACGTACACCCACACCCACCTGGGCGAACTCACGCTCGGTCGGTGGTAGTTCACGTTTGCGCTATCAGACGGCCCGTCAATGTCCTTGGCATGAGCGCTTCCGTGCCGGGCTACCGCCTGGTATCCCTTCTGTGACCCGCGTCATATCAGGAGGTGCCATGCTCCGCCCTGCTCGTGCCCTGTCCGTCGCCGCCATTGCGGCCGGTCTCACCATGACGACGCTCTTCACGGCGTCAGCCGCCAACGCGGCGGGTGTCAACTACGTCGCCCTCGGGGACTCGTACTCGGCCGGCGTCGGCGCCGGTAGCTACCTGAGCGACAGTGGTAGCTGCAAGCGCAGCACCAATGCGTACGCGTACCTGTGGAAGAACACGAACAAGCCGTCCTCCTTCTCCTTCGTGGCCTGTTCGGGGGCGAGAACCGGCGATGTGCTCAACAGTCAGGTCTCCGCGCTGAACACCGGCACCACGCTGGTCAGCCTGTCGATCGGCGGCAACGACGCGGGCTTCGCCGACACGATGAAGACCTGCGTGCTGGGCTCGGACAGCGACTGCCTCAACGCCGTCAACACGGCGAAGAGCTACGCGACCAACACCCTGCCCGGCCAGCTGGACCGGGTGTACTCCGCCATCAAGGCCAAGGCTCCGAAGGCCCACGTCGTGGTGATGGGCTACCCGCACCTGTACAAGGTCGGCGGCGACTGCATCTTCGGCATCGGTGACACCAAGCGTGCCGCCATCAACGGTGCGGCCGACACGTTGGACGGCGTGATCGCCAAGCGGGTCGCCAACGCAGGCTTCACCTTCGGCGACGTGCGCAGCGCCTTCGCCGAGCACGAGATCTGCGGCTCGCAGAGCACCTGGCTGCACAGCACCACGCTGCCGATCGACGAGAGCTACCACCCGAACTCGGCCGGCCAGTCCGGGGGTTACCTCCCGGTGTTCAGCCGCTCCTGAGCGAAGCGGCGTCGAGTACGCCGGTGCCGGGCGGTCACGGCCGGCAGGCACCGGCGCGTTGTTCCGTGCCGGAGCGCGCGTCCGCCTGTGCGTGTCCGCATGTCCGCGGGTGCGCCGGCGCCCGGGGTGGCGGTCGGCGTGAACTGACCTTGCGCGCGCGGCAGTTCACTTCCGCGCCAGCAGACTGCCCGTCAATGTCTTTGGCATGAACGCTTCCGTGTTCGATTACCGCTTGGTATCCCTTTCTGTGACCCGCGTCATACCTGGAGGTGCGATGCTCCGCCCTGCCCGTGCCCTCTCCGTCGCCGCGATCGCGGCGGCCCTCACCATGACGACGCTCTTCACGGCGTCAGCCGCCAACGCGGCCGGCGTGAACTACGTCGCCCTCGGCGACTCCTACTCGGCCGGCGTCGGTGCCGGCAACTACCTGGGCGACAGCGGCAGCTGCAAGCGCAGCGCCAACGCGTACGCCGAGCTCTGGACGAACGCGAACTCCCCGGCCTCCTTCTCCTTCGTCGCCTGCTCGGGCGCGAGAACCGGTGACATCCTCAACAGCCAGATCTCCGCGCTGAACAGCGGCACCACGCTGGTCAGCCTCTCGGTCGGCGGCAACGACGCGGGCTTCTCCAGCACCATGAAGACCTGCGTGCTGGGCTCCGACAGCGACTGCCTCAACGCCGTCAGCACGGCCGAGAACTACGCGACCAACACCCTGCCCGGCCAGCTGGACCAGGTGTACAACGCCATCAGCGCCAAGGCCCCGAACGCCCACGTCGTGGTGATGGGCTACCCGCACCTCTACCAGATCGGCGGCTACTGCCTCTTCGGCATCGGCGACACCAAGCGTGCCGCCATCAACGAGGCCGCCGACACCCTGGACGGCGTGATCGCCAAGGAGGTCGCCAACGCCGGCTTCACCTTCGGCGACGTGCGTGACGTCTTCTCCGGCCACGAGATCTGCGGCTCGCAGGACACCTGGCTGCACAGCACCACCCTGCCGATCGACGAGAGCTACCACCCCAACTCGGCCGGCCAGGCCAACGGCTACCTCCCGGTGTTCAGCCAGTCCTGAGCGTCCGCGCTCTGCCGCTCTGCCGCTCTGCCGCTCTGCCCGCTCCGCCGTCCCGTCGGGTCGCCATCCCGGTGGGCTGACGGTGTGACGCCGGTGCCGCCGTCCCCTCCCAGGACCTGGGAAGGGACGGCGGCACCGCCGCGTCAGCGCCCGGCGCCGGGGCCCGGCCGCACCGGCGGGAAGGGGATCCCGGCGAGAGCGGGCAGCAGCTCCGCCTCCTCGTGGGCGAGGTGCGCCTCCAACTCGGCCGACATCCGGTCCAGTTCGGCGCGGAGCTGATCCGGATCCGTGACCTGGATCCCGGCCAGCAGCGCCAGCAGCTCCTCCTTGATCCGTCCGATCGCCCGGTGCTGCTCACCGAGCCGCTCCAGCACTCCGGCGAGTTCGGGGTGGCTGCGCGCGAGGGCGGGGAAGATCGCGGAGTCCTCGCCGGTGTGGTGGTGCGTCAGCCCCTCGCAGAACGCCAGGCAGTGCTGGCGCAGTTGCAGCCCGAGCCCGGCCGGGCGGCCAGGGGAGTGGGCTTGGGCCTCGGCCCGGACGTGGCGCAGTTGGGCCCGCAGCCAGCTGTGCGCCTCCAGCAGCTTGTCGGCCAGGCTGCGGACGTCGCGCGGGTGGCCCGGCGGCGCTTCGGGGCGCTCCAGGACGACCACCGGCAACTCCCGCTCGGTGTGGGCCTGGTAGTCGCCGTACCCGGGTGCCCGGCGGACGACGGCGGCGAACAGTCGCCCCCGGCGCGGGCCTTCGGCGGGTACCGCGATCGCGTCGAAGGTCTCGGTGCCGAGCTCGACCCTGACCACGGGGTGGGCCAGCAGATTGCGGTACCACTGCGGGTGTTCCGGCGCGCCGGCCGCCGAGGCGATGACCAGGAGCAGCCCCTCGGACCGGACGTACCCGAGCGGTACGGTGTGCGGCCGGCCGGAGTGCGCCCCGGTGGTGGTCAGCAACAGCAGGTCGCCGCCCTCGAACGGACCGCCGACCCGGCCGTCGTTGGCGCGGAACTCCTCGATGACATTCAGGTTGAAGGACATGGGCATGTGTGTGGTGAAGTCTCCTGCGAGTGAGGGGGCGCGGCCACACACGGCATCACGCGACGAACGGGCGGACACCGTGGTGGCCGCCTGGGTCAGATCAGGGCAGCGGAGAAGGTACTCATCGCGCATCGTCCCTTTGCGTGCAAGGTGCTGGCCCGACTGCCGGCCGGCCCACTTCTCTGTGGCCGACGCCGCGCTGCACACCCCCATGAGACGTGGGCCGTGGATGCCGTGTCAATAGGCGTGATCACCGTGGAGCGTGCGCGGGGAGAGGGGGTGGGGCCGACGGTGGCAGCGACGGGACGACCGCGAAGGGATGACGGGTAACAGCTGACAGAGAACAGATAACAGAGAACAGCTGACAGATTTCATCATCTGAAATCTGTCAGCTGTCATGCGTCGACTGCCATCCGTTCGCCGCCCGGGGCGGGCCGGTCAGTGCAGGTAGTCGATCAGCCCGGCCGGCTTGAGGCCCGCGGCGTCGGCGGCGGCGAGGGCGCGGGGCAGGTCGGTGGCGAGGGTGTCGGTCCAGTGCATCAGGATCACGTCGCCCGGCTGGAGCGGGCCCGGGTGCCAGATGTTGGAGGCGCCCCAGCTGTAGTCGGCGTCGGCGGTCAGCACGGTGCGGGTGCCGCAGTTCGCGGCGGCCTGCAGGGTGTCGGCGTTCCAGGCGAAGAACGGCGGGCGGAACACCACGGGCGCGGTGCCGAACAGCCGGGTCATCGCGTCGCGCGCGTCGCAGATCTCCACCTGCTGCTGCTCCAGGGGGAGTTTGCTCAGGTCGGAGTGCGAGACGCTGTGGTCCTGCACGGAGGAGCCGGGCACGGCGGTGACCCGCTTGAAGAAGTCCGGGTCGGTGCCGGCCGGCATCGGCAGCGGGAAGGCCGTGATCGGCAGGTGGTGGTCGGCGATGAAGCGTTCCGCCTCGGGGGTGCGCTGCCAGCCGTCGTCCACGGTGAAGAAGACGACCTTGTCGGTGGTCGGGATCGAGCCGGCCGCCACCGCCGGGGCGGGCGCCGGGCCGTCGACCCGTACGTCGTCCACCGAGAACGGGCCCTGCTGGTACCAGCCGTGCACGTACAGCCGGATGCTGTGGGTGTTCGGGCCGGTGGTGAAGCGGGTGGTCAGCTGCTGCCAGCCGCCGGAGGTGGTCTCGGTCCAGGCGGGGGCGACGTCCCGGCCGGTGCCGGTGGCACCCAGGTAGACGAAGTTGCCGCGCACCCAGGCCGAAGCGGTGTAGGTGGTGCCGGGCTGGACGGCGACGGTCTGCGCGCACTCGCCGGTGGAGTCGTCGTTCGCCGGGGTGACGGTGAGCGCCGAGGTGCCGGAGTGTGCGCCGGAGGTGGTGACGGCCGCCTCGGCCGGGCCGCCGGTGCAGCTCCAGCCGGGGATGCTGCCCCAGTCGGCGAGGGCGGGGGAGGGCAGTTCGAAGCCGGGGTTGGTGGCCAGGTTGACGGTCGTGGCGCCCGCGCCGCCGGCGGGGGAGACGGGGGTCGTGGGTGAGGCCGTCGGGGAGGCCGTCGGGGAGGCGGAGGCCGCCGGGACGGCGAAGGCGGTGAGCAGCGCGACGGAGGCGGCCAGCGCGGACAGGCGCGTGGACATCGACACGTGAGGACTCCAGCAGGTGGGGGCACGCCCGTGGGGAGGGCGCGGAACGGGAATCTGGACCGTGGAACCGGGGCGCTCCCGGAGGGGCGGGAGCGGGTGGTGCAGGTGCGCCGCACTCGGACCGAAGAGCAACAATGGACTGGACCAATCCACCCGTCAAGGGAACGGCAGGTGAACCGCAGCGCGAACGATCCGTCCCGAAAGGGGACAAGACGGTACGTCAGAAAACCTGCCCGACGGCATGGTTCGGACGGAGGTCGGGCCCGGCTCAGGAGAGGTACAGCTCCTCGATGTCCGTCGAGTAGTACTCCGCGATCGCCGTCCGCCGCAGCTTGAGCGAGGGGGTCAGCAGTCCCTGCTCCAGGCTGAACTCCCGTGGCAGCAGGCGGAACGCGCGGATCGACTCGGCCCGCGAGACGGCGGTGTTCGCCGCCGCCACCGCGCGCTGGACCTCGACGTGCAGCTGCTCGTCCGCCAGCACCGCCCAGGCGTCCAGTTGCTCCCGTCCGTGGGTCTTGAGCCAGTGCGCCAGCGCGGCCGGGTCGAGGGTGATCAGCGCCGCCACGTACGGGCGGTCGTCGCCGACCACCAGGCACTGGGAGACCAGCGGGTGCGCCTCGACCCGTTCCTCCAGTGCCGTCGGGGCGAGGTTCTTGCCGCTGCTGGTGACGATCAGGTCCTTCTTGCGGCCGGTGATGGTGAGGTAGCCGTCCTCGTCCAGCCGGCCCAGGTCGCCCGTCCCGAACCAGCCGTCGACCAGTGATTCCGCCGTGCACTGCGGGTGGTTGAGGTAGCCGCCGAAGACCGAGCCGCCGCGCACCCACACCTCGCCGTCGTCCGCGATGGCCACCGAGGCGCCCGGCACCGGCTGTCCGACGGTGCCGAGCTTCTGCCGGCCGGCCGGGTTGGCGGTGATCGCCGCGCTGGTCTCGGTGAGGCCGTAGCCCTCGTAGAACTGGAGCCCGGCGCCGGTGAAGAACAGGCCCAGGTCCCGCCGCAGCGAGGAGCCTCCGCACATCACGGTGCGCACCCGCCCGCCGAGCACGGCGCGCAGCTTCGGGTAGACGGTCCGCTCGTAGGCCAGGTGGCGCAGCCGCAGGGCCGTACCGGGGCCGGGTCCGCGGCCGAAGGCCTTCTGCTCCCGGGCGGCCGCCCAGTCGACGGCCACCTGCCGGGCCTGCTCGAAGAGTTCGCCGCGCCCGGCCTCCTCGGCGGCGCGCCTGGCCCGCTGGAAGATCTTCTCGAAGACGTACGGGACGGCGTGCAGGAAGGTCGGCCGGAAGCTCGCCAGGGCGGGCAGCAGCGCGTCGGTGGAGACCTCGGGGACGTGCCCGATCCGGAAGCCGCCGCGGATCGCCGCGATCTGCACCGCCCGTCCGTAGACGTGCGCCAGCGGCAGGAAGAGCAGGGTGGCGGGCTGGCCGCCACCGCCGGTGTCGCGCAGCACCTCGCCCCAGCCGACGAGCAGCGAGTCGGCCTCGGCGGCCAGGTTGGCGTGGCTGATCAGGCAGCCCTTGGGGCGTCCGGTGGTGCCCGAGGTGTAGACCACGGTGGCGATGTTGGCGGCGGTGACGCCGAGCCGCTGGCGGTGCACCAGGGCGTCGGGGACGCCCAGGCCGTCCTCGGTGATCGCGGCGACGCAGTCGCGGTCCAGCTGCCAGATCCCGGTCAGGTCGGGCAGGGCGTCGCAGACCGCGCCGACGGTCATCGCGGCGTCCTCGTCCTCGACCAGGCAGGCCACCGCCTGGGTCTCGGCGAGGATCCAGCGGACCTGCTCGGGCGCGGCGGTGGGGTAGACCGGGACGGTGATCGCACCGATCGACCAGAGTGCGTAGTCGAACAGCGTCCACTCGTATCGCGTGCGGGACATCAGGGCGACCCGGTCGCCGTAGCGCACGCCGCGGGTCAGCAGGCCCTTGGCGAGGGCGAGGACGTCGTCCCGGAACTCCCGTGCGGTGACGTCCTGCCAACGTCCGTCGCCGGTCCGCCGGGACAGTTGCACCAGGTCGGGGCGGCGTTCGGCGGTGTCGTACAAGGAGTCGGCGAGTCCTCCGGTGGCCTCGGTCCCGGCCGGGGCGGGGGTGGTGAACTCGCGCACAGTCCTCCCCAGTTCGCGTCTCGCGGCGCTGTCCGTCGGCCCCGGCGCACGGGCACCGGGATGGCGGCGCCCGGTCGTGCGGGGTGGTGCGAAACTATCGGATCGGCCTGTCACTGCCCAGGGTTGTGACGGTGACGCGACGAGATCGACACCGGTCAGCACGGATGGTGTCGCAGTTGGGGAGGAGTCGCGGAGGCGGCGGTGGGTGCCCCGGGGGTGCCCCGGGAGCCGAGTGCGAGTCGTCGGTGACGGCACGGCGACGGGCCGGGGAGGAGGGGCCGGGTCCGGCTCGGGGTGGAGCGGGGTGGATCGCGGCCGTCCCCTGACGTGTCCGGGGCAAGGCGAAGAAGCGGATCGGTTCGACCCTCGAACGTGTGGTCAGGGCGTAGTAGAGTCTCGCAGACCCGTGACCGGGAGCCCCCGCAGCTCCCTGTCCAGGACTCCCCGAGTACCGCCCCGCCCGCCGTCCAGCCTGCCGTCAAGCCTGCCGTCCCACCAGTACCCCGGAAGCCCTCCGAACCGCTCCCCGTCCGCGCCTGGCACTTCCCCGACCGAGGACTCCATGCGTCTGCGCAGCAGCTCGATCCGCGCGAAGATCATCGCGCTGCTCCTGGTGCCCATCGTCGCGCTCGTCGCCCTGTGGGCGTACGCGACGCTCGCCGCCACCGGGGACGCCTGGAGCCAGCTGTCGATCAGCAGTGCGTACAAGGACTACGGGGCGGCGGTGGACCAGTACACCGGCGACCTGCAGAACGAGCGCCGCGCCGCCGTCCAGCACCTGGCCGACCCGAACTCGCCGGTCGCCCGGGACGGCTTCGAGCACGCGCGGACGGCCACCGACCACAGCCTCGCGGTGCTGCGCCAGAAGAAGGACGCCGCCGGCGACCGGCTCTCCACCGGCCAGCGGGCCCGCCTGCTGCAGATCATCGCCGCGGCCGACCAGCTCGGCCCGCTCCGCGCCCAGGTCGGCCGACTGGCGCTCAACTGGGAATTCGCCCTCGGACAGTACAGCGACCTGATCCGCCCCGTCTTCGGCTTCCGGTCCGCGTACGTCGCCCGGCAGAGCGGCCAACTCCCGCGCCAGGGCACCATCCTGATCGAGCTGGTGCGCGCCCGCGAGTACCTCTCCCAGGAGGACGCGGCGATGGAGGGCCTGCGCACCGGCGCGGCCCGGCCCACCGCCGAGCAGTACCAGGCCGCGCTGGACGCCCTGCACAACCAGCAGGCCCTGTTCACCGTCTACATCGCCGAGCTGGAACCCGCCGACCAGGCCGACTACATCGCGCTGCGCGGCGGCGAGGCCTGGGGCGCGCTGGCCCGGGCCGAGGCGGACTTCGTCGGCGCCGGCGGCCCCGACCGGGTGGTCCAGGCCCTCAACGGCGACAACTGGCGGGAGACCGCCGACCGCTCGCTCGGCGACCTCTCCTCGATCAACTCCCGGATCACCGCAGGGATGGACGAGCGCGGGCGCTCGGCCGCGATCGCGGCGCTGTGGCGCGGCGGCATCGCCGGCGCGATCGGCCTGGTCGCCGTCGTGCTGTCGGTGATGATCTCCTTCCGGATCGGGCGCGGCCTGGCCCGCGAGCTGATCAACCTGCGCAACGCGGCCAATGAGCTCGCCAGCACCCGACTGCCGTCCGTCATGCTCCGGCTGCGCCGCGGCGAGCCGGTGGACGTCGCCGTCGAGGCACCCGAACTGCGCTTCGGCCAGGCCGAGATCGGACAGGTCGGCCAGGCCATCAACGCGGTCCAGCGGGCCGCCGTGGAGGCCGCCGTCGAGCAGGCCGAACTGCGCCGCGGCGTCGCGGCGGTGTTCGTCAACCTGGCCCGGCGCAGCCAGGTGCTGCTGCACCGGCAGCTCACCCTGCTGGACACCATGGAGCGCCGCACCGAGGACCCGGCGGAGCTGGAGGACCTCTTCAAGGTCGACCACCTCACCACCCGCATGCGCCGCCACGCCGAGGGCCTGATCATCCTGGCCGGCGGCTCGCCCGGACGCGCCTGGCGCAAGCCGGTCCGGATGGTGGACGTGGTCCGCGCGGCGGTCGGTGAGGTCGAGGACTACGCCCGGGTGACCGTCCGGCCGTTCCCCGGCACCGGCCTGCTCGGCAGCGCCGTCGCCGACGTCACCCACCTGATCGCCGAACTGGTGGAGAACGCGGCCGTGTTCTCCCCGCCGACCACCCAAGTCACCGTTCAGGGCGAGGTGGTGGCGCACGGCTTCGCGCTGGAGATCGACGACCGCGGACTCGGGCTGAGCGAACAGCTGCTCGCCGAGATCAACGAACGCATCACCGAGGAGCAGGAGTTCGACCTCGCCGACACCGACCGGCTGGGGCTGTTCGTGGTCAGCCGGCTCGCCCGGCGGCACGGCATCCGGGTCCACCTGCGGCCGTCCCCGTACGGGGGGACGACGGCGGTGGTGCTGATCCCGCGCGAGCTGCTGGCGGAGGCACCGGACGGATTGCCGGAGCCGCCCGCGGCCGGGGGCGGTGCCGGCGGTGTCACGGGTGGAGGACGACGGCCGGTGGGCCGGGCGGCCGGGCGTACGGCCGGGCGGCGTGACCTGGTCGCGGTGCCCGACCCGGCCTCCGGCGGCGCCGCGGGCCCGTCCGCGGGCGCGTCTCCGTTCGCGGATTCGTCCACGTCCATGTCCACGTCCATGTCCACGTCGCCGTCCACGGATCCGTACCCGGGCGGGTCTGCCGGTCCGGTGCCCGCCGGGGGCACGGGCGGGCGGCACCGGGTGACCGGCGGACCGCGGCCGTCCGTGCCCGAGACCGGGCTTACGGCCAACGGGTTGCCGCGCCGGGCGGCACGGACCAAGGGCGGTCCGGTGCTGGTGCCCGCGCCGGCCTCGGACGTCGAGACCGGGACGGGCACGGGACGGCACCGGCGGGACGTGGGGCAAGCCGCAGTCGCCGCGGTGCCCGCCCTGGTGGACGCCGTGCCCGTGGATGCCGCGCCGGTGGACGCCGTGCCCGTGGACGCCGCGCCGGTGGACGCCGTGTTCGGGGGCGCCGCCCCCGTCGCCGCGGCTGGGGCCGACGCCGCGCCCCGGACGCCCGGCGGGCTGCCCCGTCGGGTCCGGCAGGCGAACCTCGCTCCGCAGCTCAAGGAACTGGCGAAGGACCGCCTCCGCGGGGAACCCGGGGCCGCGGGCCGGGCCGGTGGACCGTCGGCGGAGGCCGCCGATACAGGGGAGGCCGACCGGGCCGCGGAGGTCAGGGAACGCTCGCCGGAGGAGGCCAGGGCCACCTTCGCCTCGTTCCAGCGCGGCTTCACCCGCGGCCGCGGCACCACCGCCCCGGCGGACCGTACGGCCGCGTCGGGTGCCCGGCCCGTCGCCGTACCGCGCTGGCAGCCGCCGGACACCTCCCGGCTGGCGATCAGCCCGGCGCCCGCCCCGGCGGCGCTGCCCGCACTCCCGCCCGGGGACGCCGCCCGGGCGCCGCTCGCCCGTCGGGTCCCGCCGGGCCAGCCGGTGCGGCGGAACCCTGCGGCCGTCCCGGCCGTACCACCAGTGACACCTTCAGTGCCCGTAGCACCGGCAGTGCCCGCCACACCGGCAGGACCCGTAGCACCGGCAGGAACCGTCGTACCCGCAGGACCCGTAACACCGGCAGTGCCCGCTACGGCCGCAGGACCCGCTGCACCCTCAGGATCCGCAGGATCCGCAGCCCTCGTAGTACCCGCACCACCCGCTCCAGCGGAAGGAACTGATTCATGACCACTTCGACGCAGCCGTCCGGGGACCTCAACTGGCTCCTGGACGACCTGGTGGGCCGGGTCGCGGCCCTGCGCTACGCGGTGATCCTCTCCAGCGACGGGCTGGCCACCGGCGCCTCGCGCGACCTCGACCGCGAGGACGCCGAGCACCTCGCCGCGGTCGCGGCCGGGTTCCACAGCCTGGCCAAGGGGGCCGGCGGGCACTTCAAGGTCGGCGGGGTCCGGCAGACCATGGTGGAGCTGGACGAGGCGTTCCTGTTCATCACGGCCGCGGGCGACGGCAGTTGTCTGGCCGTGCTGAGCGAGGCCGAGGCGGACATCGGCCAGATCGCCTACGAGATGGCCCTGCTGGTCAAGCGGGTCGGCGAGCACATGGCCGCCGAGCCGCGCACCGAAACCGCCGCGCCGAGGGGCTGAGCGGTCCGATGGCGGATCCGATGGCGGACGGCTCGGTGACCCCGGTGGGCGCGGAGCCGGCGGGCACGGCCCCGGACGGTGCGCGGCCCGTCGGCCCGGCCTCCGACGGTGCGGCCTCCGACGGCACGGCCCCGGAAGGCACGGGGCCGGACGGCCCGGCCCCCGACGGTGCGGGGCCGGAGCAGGACACCCCGGGCGGACCCGAGGTCGACCTGTTCCGGCCCCGCACCCCGGTCGACGACCGGTGGTTCGACGACGAGGCCGGACCGGTGGTGCGGCTCTACTCGATGACCAGGGGCCGCACCCGGCCGGTCGAGGAGGGGCTGTTCGACCTGATCTCGCTGGTCACCGCCAAGGAGCCCGGGCCGGACGCGGGGGCCGTGCCCGCGCACGTCCTCGACCCGGAGCACCAGACCCTGCTGGCCTGGTGCCGCCACGAGCCGCTGTCCGTCGCCGAGCTCGGCTCCTACACCGACCTGCCGGTCAGCGTCGTGCGCGTCCTGCTCGGCGACCTCTACGACGCCGACCTGATCAGCGTCACCCGACCCGTTCCGCTCGCCGAGCTGCCGGACGAGCGCCTGCTGCGAGACGTGATCAATGGACTCCGTGCGCTCTGACCCCACCCCGCCGAGCACCGCCGCGAAGCCTGCCGGGAGCGCCGACGACCCGCGCTGGCGCGGCGGTCCGGCCGCCGCGGTGAAGATCCTGGTGGCGGGCGGGTTCGGCGCGGGCAAGACCACCCTGGTCGGGTCGGTCAGCGAGATCCGGCCGCTGCGCACCGAGGAGGAACTCAGCGAACTGGGCCGCCCGGTGGACGACACCTCGGGCGTGGAGGCCAAGCGGACCACCACGGTGGCGATGGACTTCGGCCGGATCGACCTGCGGCCCGGCCTCGCGCTCTACCTGTTCGGGACGCCCGGGCAGGACCGGTTCTGGTTCGTCTGGGACGAGCTGGCGCGTGGCGCGCTCGGCGCCGTGGTGCTCGCGGACACCCGGCGGCTGGCCGACTGCTTCCCCTCGGTCGACTTCTTCGAGCAGCGCGGCATCCCGTTCCTGGTCGCGGTCAACTGCTTCGACGGCACCGAGCGGTTCGCCCCGGAGGAGGTCCGGGACGCGCTGGACCTCGACCCGGGCATCCCGGTGGTCCTGTGCGACGCCCGGCTGCGGGAGGACGGCAAGGGACTGCTCGTGGCGCTGGTCGAGCACGCCGCCGAGCTCCGTCGGCGGGCTGCGGCCCGGACCTGAGGCTCCGTGGGATCGGTCCTGGTCAGGGGCGCTTCGTGCACCCGACGTCTCATTCGGTGGTCCACATGTCGGACGAACGGTGCGCGGAAGGTTGCCTAGACAGGCTCGGGCGTGGAAGGCTCTGTGGACGTAAGCCGTCCCGGCGCGCACCGGATCATGGGTGTGTCGCCGCGCGGGCAACGAAGCGCAACGAAGCGCAAGCGCGTGGAGCGCGACGAGGCAGGACGAAGGGGGAGGGCAGCAGGGATGACCGTCGGCAAGCGACGCATCACCGCCGTGCCCGGCCCCGTCATGCCGGTGCTCACCGTCCGCCGCTACATCGACCACGCGCTGATCTGCAGCGCCTGTTGTCGCTGACCGGCCTCCTCCACCCCGGTACGTCCCCGGCACCCCAGGCCTGCACCCGGCCGCCGCCCGACGCACCACCGACCCCGTCGACCAGGCCGTAGCGGACCGCACGTCAGGAGCGCCCGCGGCCGACCGATCCGGCCCCGCCCCGCGGAGAGACCACCAGTGAACACCGTTCGCCCCAGCAACTCCCTCGAACCGTTCTGGCCGTCCCGGCAGCCACACCTGTTCGATCAGACGTGTCCGGGTTCGCCCAGCGCGTCCCGGCCCTCCGCCCGCTGAACCCGGTCCCCCCGGTCCAGCTCCGGCAGTACGCCCGGTCGACGCGCAGACGACTCCACCCCGTCCGTCACGCGCGAAATGAGCGGCACACCATGTCTTCCTCCTCCACGGCCACCCTGCCCCTGCCCGTCGCGACCCCGCACCTGCGCGCGGTCCGCTCCGTTCCCCCGGTCTCCGTCCCGCCCGTCTCCGTTGTTCCTTCCGTCGTTCCCTCCGCCGTGCCCTCCGGCCCGTCGGTCCCGCCCCAGTCCGGGGCGGTCGCACCGCCGGCCCCCGCGTCGCTGCTCGCCGCACTGCCGGAGGGCGCGGCCGTCGTCGCCGCCCTGCCGCAGGGAGTGCTGCCGCAGGGCCTGCTCGCCCAGTACGGTGCGCAGACCGGCGCGCCCGCCGGCCACCCGATGGTCGGCTACCTGGTGCTGGTACCGGCCGAGAGCCCGGCGGCCGGTCCGCTCGGCCTGGCCGGGCACGCCACGCCGGGCACGCTGCCGGGTGGCGCCGGATCGGGCCTTGCGGGTTCGGGTCTTGCGGGGACGGGCGCCGCACCGGCCGCCGTCCGTCCGGTCCGGCCCGCCGGACGCGGCATCGCCGTCGACGCCGAGCGCCGCAACGCCTACGTCGACGGGCGGCTGCTCGACCTCACCTACCTGGAGTTCGAGCTGCTGGCCCACCTCACCGAGCACCCGCAGCGGGTGCACACCCGGGACCACCTGGTCTCGGCGGTCTGGGGCTACGGCCACGTCGGGGACGGTCGCACGGTCGACGTGCACGTCGCCCGGCTGCGCCGCAAGCTCGGCCCCGCCTACCGGGACTCGATCGTGACGGTGCGCCGGGTCGGGTACAAGTACACGCCGGTCAACTGAGCTGCTGCTCCGCGCTGTTCGGCCGTTGGCCCAGGGTCTTCGGTCCACCGTCTCCGGCCCACCGTCGGTGGCCGACCGTCTCCGGCCGACCGCTTGTGGCCGACCGCCTTCGGCGTGAGGCCGCTCTGCGTCACAGCGGGCCGCCCGTTCTTCCGTGAACGGGCGGCCCGCTGCCGCGTGTTGGCGCTGCGCGTGGGCGGGCGGTACGAGTCGGATGGACCGGTTGTGCGGGCGCCCGGGTCAGGCCCGTTGGTCGGGGGGCAGCAGGAGGACGGAGAGGGCTTCGGCGCAGGTCCGGGCGGGGGTCAGGAACCGGTCCAGGCGGTCGTCGGTGAGGTGCGCCGGGGTCGAGCGGACCGCGAGCGCGAACCGGGCCTGCCCGGCGGCGTCCAGTACGGGAACCGCGAGCGTCCGCACCCCGGCGGCGGACTCGCCGTCGTTGAGCGCGTGACCGGCCGCCCGCACCCGGGCCAACTCCTCTTCCAGGAGCGCCGGTTCGGTGATCGTACGGTCGGTGAAGGACGGTAGCGGGCCGAGTGCGGACACCGCCGCCTCGCCCGCGCGCGGCCAGGCGAGCAGGACCTTGCCGAGCGCTGTGGAGTGCAGCGGGCGGCGCAGGCCGAGCCCGGTGTCCGGCCGGACCGAGCCGCCGACCAGGATGACGGCGTGCGGGCCACTGCGGATCGCCAGGTCGGCGGTCGTTCCGGTGCGTCGGGAGAGCAGCTCCAGTTCGGGGCCGGCCAGGTGCAGTCCGCGCTGGTGGAAGGTGAGTTGGCCGAGTTCGGCGACCGCCGGACCCAGCCGGTAGCGGGCCGTCTGATCGTCCTGCTCCAGGAATCCGGCGCTGACCAGCGTGCGGGCGAGCCGGTGTGCGGTGGAGACCGAGAGGTCCATCCGGCGGGCCAGGTCCGAGGCGCTGAGGTCGGGGCCGTTGTCGTGGAAGCAGTGCAGCAGTCCGAGTGCGCGCTGGACGGCCTGGGCGCCGGCCGGGGGGCTCTGGACGGCGGTGGCGGCCTCGGCCATGGCACCTCGCGTTCGGTTCGTGGCTCCGGGCGGCGCGCCGGAGGGAGTCTCAGCGTAGGGCAGCAAGTGCTGCGGAGATGTGTCAACGACGTTGCAATGGAATGGCGTTGATGAACAACTGATCCCACCATGTGGCAAAGGCTTGCCTCCGGCTCGACCGGCGTGGAACGCTCCTCGCATCGCGCCGCCCGGCTCCTCGGTACGGACGTCGCGCCATCGCCATCGTCGTCGCCACCCCACCTCGCCCGCGCTCGGTGCACCCGTGTGCCGCGACGCGTGGATCCCCGTGCGCCGGACCGGAAGGAGTAGCGCCGTGACGTCCCACCGGTGTGTTCCCTCCTGTCCCTGTTGTCGCTGACGCTCCTCGTTCCGCTCCTCCTGCGCCTTCGTACGCCGTACGCCGTGCGGCGTGCGCTCCGCGCTCCGCTTCCCGCTCGCCGCCGTGCGCCGTGCCGTGCGGCGGCGGCGCACCCGAACTCCGCTGCCTCCGACCGCCGTCGGAGCCCCCGAAGAGGACCACGCCCCGTGCCCAGTCGTTCGCCGAGCTCCTCCGCCGTCCCCGAAACCCTCTGGTTCACCCGCTGCCCGGTGCCCACCGCGACCGGTATCGCCGCTGATCAGGGCTGGCTGGCACGGGAGTTCGCCCCGGACGGAATCGCGGTCCGCTCGCTCCAGGACGCCCCGCCGGAGGTGGCCGCCGACCACCACTACACCCACGCGCTCACCGGGCTCTTCCGCGAGGGCGGCAACGTCCCCGCGCTGTGGGCCCGTTCGCGCGGTGAGGCGACCCGGCTGATCGGGTTGACCTGGATCGAGGAGCGACAGGTCGTCCTGGTCCGGGCCGGGAGCGGCATCAGTGAGCCCGGGCAGCTGCGCGGGCTGAGGCTGGCGGTTCCACATCATGGGATCGGCATCGACTTCTGGCGGGCCATGGCCCTGGCCGGCTTCCGGGGCGCCCTGGCGCTCGCGGGTCTCGGGCTGGGGGACGCCGAACTGGTCGACGTGCCGGCCGTCCCGGGCGGCGGGCAGTGGTCCGCCGAGCTGTCCGCATTGCGAGACGGCCTGGTGGACGCCGTGTACGTGAAGGGGGCGCTGGCCGTCGAAGCGGCCCGCCGGATCGGCGCGGAGGTGGCGGTGGAGCTGGACGCGGCTCCGGACCGCCGGGCCCGGGTCAACAACGGCACGCCCCGGCCGGTCACCGTCCACCAGCGGCTGCTGGACGAGCACCCGGAGCTGGTCGCCCGCTTCCTGGCGGTCCTGTTGGAGGCCGCCGACTGGGCCGCCGAGCGTCCGGTGGAGGTGGCCAGGATCCTCCAGGCCGAGACCGGCGCGGGTGCGGAGGGCGTCGAGGGCGCCTATGCGGCGGGCAGTCATCGCACGCTGCATCTGGACCTCTCGGAGGAGCGGCTGGGGCTGCTGGCCCAGCAGGAACGCTTCCTCGCCGGGCAGGGCTTCCTCGCGGCACCGGTCGACATCCGTGCCTGGGCCGACCCGGAGCCGCTCCGCGCCGCGCGCGACCTGCTGCGCGGTCGGCGGGCTGCGGGAGGGGAGCAAGTGGCGAGCGTGTCCAGCTGACCGTCCGCTCGTTCGTCCGGCCAGTCGGCAATGCCGGTCAGCCGTGCCGCTCGGTGGCGTCGGTCGGTGCTGCCCGACGCCGCCCGTTGCCGTCCGAGGCCGCTCGGCGGAGTCCGGCGGAGTTCAGCGAACAACTTTCAGCGAACAGATTTCAGATAACAGAGTTCAGCGAACAACTTTCGAAAGTTGTCAGCTGTCATCTGTCACCCGTTTTGGAGACCCCGTGAACACCGCCCGCCTCGCCCTCGCCGCCACCGCGCTGCTCGCCACCACCGCTCTGGCCGCCTGCGGCTCGTCCGCCGACGGGGGCAGCGCCTCCGCCGCAGGCGGGCCCGGCGGCAAGGCCGACGCCGTGCTCCGCCTGCCCGACCCCGGGAACAACGGCTTCCTCGCCCGTGGCAAGAAGGACGGCTCGCTGGACCGGGCCCTGGCGGCGGTCCACGCCAAGGTGGCCTGGACCGGCAGCGCGGGCCCCTTCGCCCCCGCCGCGCAGGCCCTGTCCGCCGACCAACTCGACGTCGCCCAGGGCTCGATCACCTCGGCCGTCGCCGCGCTCGCCCAGAAGCCCGGCTTCAAGCTGTTCGCCCAGACCGCCCCCGACGGCGTCGGCGAGGGCATCCTGGTCAAGAACGACTCGCCCATCAAGACCGTGCAGGACCTGGTCGGCAAGAAGGTCGCCGTCTCCCAGGGCGGCACCAGCGAGTACCTCCTGCTCAAGGCGCTGGAGAAGAACGGCGTCCCGGCCGACCAGGTCCAGCGGGTCTACCTGCGCGCCGACCAGACCTCGGGAGTCTTCAACTCCGGCCAGGTGGATGCCTGGGCGACCTGGAACACCTTCTCCACGCCCACCATCGCCAACGCCGGCGCGCACTTCCTGGTCGACGGCAAGGCGATCGGCTCCGACAACTACGCGGTCTGGGCGGTGCGCAACGGCTTCGCCGACAAGCACCCCGATGTGGTCAAGGCCTTCTACGCCTACCTGCGCGACAACGGCGCCAAGGAGAAGGCCGATCCGGCCGCCTACCTCAACGTCTTCACCGACTCCGGCCCGACCGCCGTCACCCCGGCCGAGAAGGACGTCGCGGTGAACGTCAGCCGGCAGGGCACTCCGGCCGACGCCATCTCGGCGGCCGACACCGCCCGCTTCGGCACCGTCGCCCAGTTCTTCGCCGACCAGAAGGTCACCAAGCAGCTGGTCGACGTCAAGCCGTACCTGATCGACATCGACACCTTCGGCGGTGGTGCCAAGTGACCGTGCTCGCAAGGGAACAGGATTCCGAGGGCACCCGGGCGGCCCGGGCCGCGGGCCTGGTGACGCCGCGTGCCCAGCTCCGACGGCCCCGTCCGCGCGCCCTCGCCGTGCTGCTGCGCACGCTCGGTCCGCTGGCGCTGCTCGGCGGCTGGGCGCTCGCCTCCGCCACCGGCGCGCTCACCCAGGATGTGCTCGCCTCACCGTCCCAGGTCGCCGAAGCGGTCGGCGAGTTGTGGGGCAACGGTCAGCTGACCGACGCCCTCACCGTGTCGCTCACCCGGGCCGGACTCGGACTGCTGCTCGGTGCCACCACGGGACTGGTGCTCGGCGTGGTGACCGGATTCACCCGCCTCGGCGAGGAACTGCTCGACTCCGCGGTCCAAGTCCTGCGCACCGTACCGTTCCTGGCGCTCGTCCCGCTGTTCATGGTGTGGTTCGGCATCACCGAGACCGCGAAGGTCGCCCTGATCGGGGTGGCCACCAGCTTCCCGATGTACGTCTCCGCCTCGGGCGGGGTCCGCAACACCGACCGCAAGCTGGTGGAGGCGATGCGCAGCTTCGGCCTGGGCCGCTGGGCGATCGTACGGACGGTCGTGCTGCCCGGGGCGCTACCCTCCCTGCTGTCCGGCCTGCGGCTCTCCATGACGCTCAGCGTGATCGCCCTGATCGCCGCCGAGGAGATCAACTCCACCGAGGGCATCGGCTACTTGATGGCCCAGGCCCAGAACTACTCGCGCACCGACGTGCTCGCCGTCTGCATCCTGATCTACGGTCTGCTCGGCCTCGCCGCCGATGGCATCGTCCGGATCCTGGAACGGCTGCTGATGCCGTGGCGCCGCGCCGTCCGAGGAGCTGCCCGATGACCGCCCCCACCGACTCGGCCTCCGCTCCGGCCTCGACCGTGAGCGCTGCCGTGAGCACCGCCGCGAGCGCCACTGAGACCGCCACTGAGACCGCCGCCGTGACTGCCGCCGCGACCGCCGAGGATACCGCCCCCGCCGTCCATCTGCGCGGCCTGCGCCGGGTGTTCGGCACCAGGGCCGTACTCGACGGCGTCGACCTGTCCATCGCCCGGGGCGAGTTCGTCGCCCTGCTCGGCGCCAGCGGCACCGGGAAGACCACCCTGCTGCGGATCCTCGGCGCGCTGGACCAGGCCGACGGGGGAACCGTGCTGGTGCCGCCGGTCCGCACGGTGGTCTTCCAGGAGCCCCGACTCGTCCCCTCCAAGCGGGTGTTGGCCAATGTCACGGTCGGTCTGCCGCGCGGCGCGGCGACCCGGGAGACCGGGCTGAAGGCACTCGCCGAGGTGGGCCTGGAGCGGCACGCCGAGGACTGGCCGGCCACCCTCTCAGGTGGCGAGGCACAGCGCGTCGCACTGGCCAGGGCGCTCGTGCGCGAACCGCAACTCCTGCTCCTGGACGAACCGTTCGCGGCACTGGATGCCCTGACCAGGCTGCGGATGCAGGACCTGGTCGGCGATCTCGTCCGCTGCCACCGCCCCGCCGTGCTGCTGGTCACCCATGACGTGGACGAGGCCGTCCGGCTCGCCGACCGTGTCGCCGTTCTGCGTGACGGTCTGCTGGTCCGGGACGAACCCGTCGGTGTCGAACGCCCCCGGGACCCGGCCGACCCCGCCTTCGCCGACCTGCGCCGCCGACTGCTCGCCGACCTCGGCGTCCACTGAACCGGCGCTCCGCCACGCCGTCACCACGCCATCGCTCCACCACTCCACCACTCCATCGCACCGCCATTCTGCGGCTCGACCGCTCCACCCTCCCCCGCAACCCCACCGCACGTCTTCCGCACGAGCCCCTACGCACCACCGGAGTTGACCAGATGACCGTCACCCTCGGCGTCCACGCCAGCAATCCCACGCTCTACTACCTCGCCCGGTTGCCCTACCTGGACGAGGAGTTGGCCCCGCTCGGGGAGAGCGGCGCGTTCCACCACTACACCGACGGGACCCGTACCGGCGAGCTGCTCGCCGACGGCACCATCGACTTCGGCGGCACCGGCTCGACCCCGCCGATCACCGCCCAGGCGGCCGGCCACGACCTGGTGTACGCGGTGGTCTCCGCACCCCGCCCCGACCACGGCGCACTGCTCGTCCTGGACGGCGGACCGGTCCGTACGGTCGCCGACCTCAAGGGCGGCACCGTCGTGCTGGGCGTCGGCTCCTGGCAGACCCACCTGCTCGCCAAGGCCCTGGACGCGCAAGGGCTTTCGTACGGTGAGGACGTCACACCGGCGCGGCCGGTGGCAGGGGAGGACCAGGCCCGGAGGCTGCGCGAGGGCGAGATCGCGGGCTGGATCGCCCAGGGCGCCGAGCTCGCCGCGGCCCGTCGCAGTGGCGAGTTCCGCGCGCTGGTCCGCACCGGGGACGTCATCACCGACCGCTCGGTCTTCTTCACCCGCCGGGACTTCGCCACCGACCGCCCCGAGGTGGTCGCCGCGATCACGACCGCGCTGCGCCGGGCGGACGCCTGGGCGGCCGCCCATCCGGCCGAGGCGGCCGCGATCGCGGCCCGGGAGCTGGGCGGAACGGTCGCCGACTGGCGTGCCGCGCTCGTCGCGCTGCCCTGGCAACTGGAGCCGGCCACCGACGCGTTCGTGGCCGAGCAGCAGGAGGCGGCGGACATCTTCCACCGGGTCGGCTTCATCGACCGCGCGCTGACCGTCGCCGACGCCCAACTGTCCGCTCTGGAGGCCCCGGTGGCCGCCGTACTCGGGAAGGACCGCTGAGCCGTGGCCTCCGAAGTCCTCTGGTACATCATCCCGCGCGAAGGACACTACCCGTGGGAGCCGTCCGGCCGACGCCCGGTGGACCTGCGGTACCTGCAGCAACTCGCGGGCAGTGTCGAGCGCTTGGGCTACACCGGCGCGCTGCTCGCCACCGACCTGTACGACGTCTGGACGCTCGGCAGCGCGCTCGCCGCGGCCACCGGGCCGGCCTTCAAGCCGCTGCTGGCGGTCCACCCCGGACTGGTCTCGCCCACCCTGCTCGCCAAGATGGCGCTCAGCTTCGACCACCTGCACGGCGGGCGGCTGCGCTTCAATGTGGTCAACGGCTCCACCGCGCAGCTGCGCGAGTACGGTCTGGACGTCGAGCACGACGACCGCTACCGGCTCAGCGCCGAGTACTGGTCGATCGTCAAGCGCCTCACGGCCGGCGAAGTCTTCGACCACGAGGGCGAGTTCTACCGGTTGAAGAACGCGGGTGCGAGCCTGCGCGAGCTCACCCCGGCGCAGCCCGGTGGCATCCCGCTCTGGTTCGGCGGCAGCTCGCCGGCCGGCATCGAGATGGCCGCCGAGCACGTGGACGTCTACCTGACCTGGGGGGAGCCGCCGCACCTGCTCAAGGAGAAGCTCGACCTGGTCCGCGAACGCGCCGCCGCGCACGGACGGAGCCTGCGGATCGGGCTGCGGCTGCACCTGATCGTCCGGGACACCGAGGAGGAGGCCTGGGCCGCCGCCGACCGGTTGCTGGACGTGACGAGCGAGGCGACGTACGCCCGGCAGCTGGGATCCGCCGAGGGGGAGGACGGCGTCGGGTGGCAGCGCCAGTTCCGCCAGCACGGCGGAAGGGTCCCGGCGCGCGCCCGGGAGCTGGAGGCCTACCCCAATCTCTGGCCGGGCATGAGCCTGTTCCGGCCCGGTCCGGGGACGGCGGTGGTCGGGTCGACGGCCCAGGTGGTCGAGCGGTTGAAGGAGTTCGAGGCGCTGGGCATCGACACCTTCATCCTCTCCGGGAACCCGCTGCTGGAGGAGGCCCACCGAGTAGCGGAAACGGTTCTTCCGGCCTTGGGTATTCGCCGCTGACGGCCCTCGGCCGCTGGCCGCTGGCCGACGGGTGACGGATGACGGATGTCGACGAACAGATAACAGATAACAGCTGACAGATTTCGAAATCTGTCAGCTGTTATCCGTCATCCGTCACCCGCCGCAGTGCCCCGTCGCCCCAACCAAGTTCCCGTCACACGCTCAGCCGGTCGATCTCGGCCAGCTGCTCCTCCGTCAGCGGCCCGCCGGCCAGTGCGTCGAGGTTCTGGTCCAGCTGGTCCACGCTGCTCGCACCGATGATCACCGAGACCACCCGCGGGTCCCGCAGCACCCAGCACAGGGCGAGCTGGGCCAGCGTCTGTCCGCGCTCCTCGGCGACCTTGTTCAGTGCCCGCAGCTGGTCCAGCTTCGACTCGGTCAGCACCTCCTCGGTCAGGAACTTCCCCACCGACATGCGCGAGCCGGCCGGGACCCGGCCCGAGAGGTACCGGTCCGTCAGCAGTCCCTGGGCGAGCGGCGAATAGGCGATCAGGCTGGTCCGGGTGTCGCCCACCGCCTCCAGCACGCCGCCCTCCTCCACGTTCCGGTTGAGGATCGAGTACGCCGACTGGTTCAGCAGCACCGGCGTCCCGAGCTCGCGCAGGATCGCCACCGCCTCCCGGTGCTGCTCCGCCGGGTAGTTGGAGATCGCCGCGTACAGGGCCTTGCCCGAGCGCACCGCGCTGTCGAGCGCCCCCATCGTCTCCTCGATCGGGGTGTCCGGGTCGTAGCGGTGCGAGTAGAAGACGTCGACGTAGTCCAGCCCCATCCGGTCCAGCGACTGGTCCAGGCTGGCCAGCAGGTACTTGCGGCTGCCGCCGTTCCCGTACGGGCCGGGCCACATGTCCCAGCCGGCCTTGGTGGCGATGAACAGCTCGTCGCGGTACGGCCGGAAGTCCTGCGCGAACAGGTAGCCGAAGTTGCGCTCCGCACTGCCGTACGGCGGCCCGTAGTTGTTCGCCAGGTCGAAGTGGGTGACGCCCCGGTCGAAGGCCCGGCGCAGCACCGCCCGCTGCACCTCCAGCGGCTGGGCGTCACCGAAGTTGTGCCAGAGCCCCAGTGAGACGGCGGGCAGCTGAACTCCGCTGCGGCCGGCCTTCCGGTAGGTCATCGAGGCATAGCGGTCATCCGCGGCGAGGTAGCTCATGCCGGACATCTTGCCAGTCGGCTCCGCCCGATCAAGTCCCTGGGAGTGTCTTGCCCCGCCTCCCTCCGCTGCTTATCCTCGCGGAGGACCAGGTGGGACGGCGCGGGGCCGGGTGCGGCCGCGCGCGGACGAGGCGGAGGGGGAGCGTGATGGCAGTCCGGACCGTAGCGGCCGAGGCCACCGTGACCGTCGTGCCCCGCTGTTGTCGCCGTCACCGCCGCAGCACCGTGCGCTGACGCCGCCCGCGGGCCGCCAGGCCCGCCCCGGTCCACCTCCGGTGCTGCCCGTCCGAGCGCAGCGCCGCCGTACCGCGCCTCCGCCGGTGCCACGCCCACTCTGTCGCGGATTCCCCGTCACGGACTCCCCGTGACGGGCTCCGTACCTCGGGCTCCTCGCACCGGTCCCGCACCCCGCGTGTCCCGCATCCCGCGCGTCCCGCACCCGCAGCGCCCCGGACGGCCCAGCGCCGTTCCGTCGTCCGACCACCGAGCGCCCCTAGGAGACCGCCGTGCGGTTCACCGTCTCGTCCCTCGTCGCCAACGCCCCCGATCCCGTCACCGGCATCCACCGCACCCCGCAGCAGAAGCTGTGGAACGTGGTCGACCAGGCCGTCCTCGCCGAGCAGCTCGGCTACGACGGCTACGGGGTGGGGGAGCGGCACGGCGAGCCGTTCCTCTCCCCGGCGCCTCCCGTGCTGCTGAGTGCGATCGCCGCCCGCACCAGCACCATCCGGCTGTTCACCACGGTGACGGTGCTCAGCATCCTGGACCCGGTCCGGGTCGCCGAGGACTACGCGATGCTCGACCAACTCTCCGGGGGCCGGATCGAGTTGATCATCGGCAAGGGCAACGACCCGCGCCACTTCGGCCTGTTCGGCCTCCCGGAGGAGCGTCAGTGGGAGGCGCTCGCCGAGAACTACGCTCTGCTGCACCGGCTCTGGCGGGAGGAGAAGGTGACGTGGCGGGGCTCGACCCGTCCGCCGCTCACGGAGGCCACCGTGTCGCCGCGCCCGCTCCAGGACCCGATCCCGGTCTGGCACGGCAGTGCGACCAGCACCCGCTCGACCGACCTCGCCGCCCGCTACGGGGATCCGCTGTTCTCCGCCAACTCCTTCCATCCGCTGGCCAAGTACCGGGCCCTGGTGGAGGACTACCGCGAGCGCTGGGAGCACTACGGCCGCGACCCGAAGGAGGCCCGGGTGGGCGCGGGCTTCGGCGGACTGTACGTCGCCAGGCGCTCGCAGGACGCGGTGGAGGGCTACCGGCCGTACTGGGAGGCCATGGTCAACTCGGCCGCGGGCAAGCACAACAACTCGCCGTTCCGTTCACTGGAGGACGCGCTGGAGGAGGGTTCGGCCCTGGTCGGCAGCCCGCAACAGGTGGTCGAGAAGATCCACCGCTACCACGAGGCCTTCGGCAACGAGGTGGTCGGGATCGGGGTCGACGCGCTCACCGAGGAGGTGCAGCGGGAGCAGTTGGAGTTGTTCGCGGCCGAGGTGGCGCCGGTGATCCGGCGCGAACTGCCCTGAGCGCCCGCCCGCGCCGGGCGCCGCGCACTCCCTACGCGGCGTGACGCTCGACACCGTGCGTAACGTGACGCGCGCCACCGGGCCGGGCCGAATGCCGTTGGCCGGCGCGGGGGATGACGAACGGTCGAGGGGCCGTGGCCGCCGGGGGGCGGCGCACGGCCCTCGGTCTTTCCTCCGCCTCCGCCGAAGTCGCCCGAAGTCGACCGAAGCCGGCCCCACCCCTGGTGGCACCGCGCCCACCCCTGGTCCCGCCCGCCGTGCCGGAGAAACCCCTTCCCTCTGTACCTACTGGTATGTACAGTGGAGCCATGACCACCCAGGACCGCCTCATCGAGAGCACCCAGGCCCTCCTCTGGGAACGCGGCTACGTCGGCACCAGCCCGAAGGCCATCCAGCAGCGCTCCGGCGTCGGCCAGGGCAGCATGTACCACCACTTCGACGGCAAGCCCGACCTCGCCGCCGCCGCCCTGCGCCGCAGCGCCGAGCAGCTGCGGGGCATCGCCGAGGCCGACCTCGCCGCCCCGGGCACCGCGTACGACCGGATCGCCGCCTACCTGCACCGCGACCGCGAGGTGCTGCGCGGCTGCCGGATCGGCCGGATGGCCCAGGATCCTGACGTGGTCGCGGACCCGCAGCTGCGGGCCCCCGTCGAGGAGACCTTCGACTGGCTGCGCGGCCGGATCGCCGAGCTGGTCGCCGAGGGCCAGGCACACGGCGAGTTCGCCGCCGGCCTCGACCCGGCGGACACCGCCGCGGCCGTGGTCGCCGTCGTCCAGGGCGGCTACGTCCTGGCCCGCGCCGCGGACAGCGCCGCCCCCTTCGACCAGGCCGTCCGCGGCGCCCTCGGCCTGCTGGGCGCCCACCGCCGGGCCTGACCGGAGACGGCGACTCGACGGCCGACACCCGCCCCCGACCCAGGGAGCCCACCGTGCACGCCATGCAGTACGAGATCACCCTTCCCGCCGACTACGACATGGCCGTCATCCGTCGGCGCGTGGCCGACAAGGGCCACCTGCTGGACACCCACCCCGGCCTCGGCCTCAAGGCGTACCTGGTCCGCGAACGCGGCCAGGACGGCTCGCCGGTCAACCAGTACGCGCCGTTCTACCTCTGGCGCACCGCCGAAGGCATGAACCGCTTCCTCTGGGGCCCGGGCTTCCGCGGCCTGAGCGCCGACTTCGGCCGCCCGGTCGTCCGCCACTGGCTCGGCGCGGGCCTGGCCGAAGGCGACCGGACGGAGGCCCCGAGCACCGCCACGCGTACGGTCGTCCGGCTCCCGGAGAGCGCCGATCCGGCCGAGGCCGTCGAGCGGGCCCTCGCCGAGCTCCCGGCACACCCGTCGAACCCCGCCCTGCACACCGCGGCCGTCGCCGTGGACCCGAGCCGCTGGGAACTGCTCAGCCTCGCCCTGTGGTCCGGTCCCGCCCCGGACGACGCGCCCGGCACCCGCTTCCGGGTGCTGCACCTGTCCCGCCCCGAACTCGACCGGCTGCCGGCCGGCCGCCACTGGTGAAAGGTCCCCACACCGCGATGCCCGCCACGATCCCCACCACCCCCACCACCCCTACCGCCATGGCCCCCGCCGATCTCACGCCGGCGCCGCTCGACCGCGAAGCCGGCTACGCCCTGCTCGCCGAGCTCGCCGGTCCGGCCGCCGCCGGGACCCTCGGCGGCCTGGACGCGCTCGCCCCGGGCTTCGCCGACTGGATCGTCACCAGCCTCTTCGGCGGCACCTACCAGCGCCCCGGCCTCGCCCTGCGCGACCGCCAGATCGCCAACCTGGCCGCGCTCACCGCCCTCGGCGGGGTCGAGCCGCAGCTCGCCGACCACGTGCGCAACAGCCTGCGGATCGGGATGAGCCGCGAGGAGATCACCGAGGTGATCGTCCACCTGGCCCCGTACGTCGGCCTGCCCAAGGCCCTGGCCGGCCTCCGGGTCGCCACCGCCACCTTCGCGGCGTCCGCAGCCCCGGCTTCCGAAGCCCCGGCGGCCGACACTCCCGTGACCGACGCCTCGGCGGAGGACGTGGCATGACCGCCACCCGCACCGTACGCACCGTCCTGGGCGACCTCGCCCCCGGCGAGCTGGGCGTCACCGACTCCCACGACCACCTCTTCATCCGCAGCCCCCTGCTCCCCGGTCAGGAGCTGGACGACCCGGTCGCCGCCGAGGCGGTGCTGCGCGAGTACGCCGCGGCCGGCGGCCGCTCCTTCGTCCAGTGGACCCCGCAGGGCATGGGGCGCGGCGCGGGCTCCCTCGCCGCGCTGTCCCGCGCGACCGGCGTCCACCTGGTCGCCGCCACCGGCGCGCACCAGGCGGTCCACTACCCCGAGGACCGGTTCCCCGCCGCGTCGGCCGAGCTCGCCGAGCACTTCGTCACCGAGCTCGTCACCGGGCTCCCCGGCGCCCCCGAGGGCGTCCGCGCCGGCCTGATCAAGATCGCCGACGACGCGGGCCCGCTGACCGGACACACCCGCCGGACGGCGGCCGCCGCGGCCGAGGCGCACCACGCCACCGGCGCCCCGATCGCCGTCCACCTCGAACCCGAGGGCGACCCGCACGGCATCCTGGACCGGCTGCACGGGCGGCACGGCGTCGACCCCGACCGGATCCTCCTCGGCCACCTCACCCGCTTCACCGACCGGTCGCTGCACCGCAGCCTCGCCGCCGAGGGGGCCTTCCTCGCCCTGGACAGTCCCTCGCGGATCGGCCACCCCGCCGACCTCCAGGCCTTCGAGGTGATCGCCGACCTGGTCGAGGCGGGCCACGCCCACCGGCTCCTGCTCGGTGCCGACACCACCACCCGGACGGCCCGCGAGGTCGGCGGCCCCACCCGGCTGCTCACCGACCTCGTCCCGCGACTGGCCCGCACCTTCGGGCCCGAGCTGTGCGACCTGCTGCTGGTCACCAACCCGGCGGCCGCCCTCGCCGCGGACTGGCGCACCCCCTGAGGCGCACCCCACGAAGGGGCCCGAGACAGCCCCTGATGTGCTCCCTGATGCGGTCCCTCGTGTGGCCGAGTCCGCCCGCCGGGGTTTGAATCCGAAGAGCCCCTGTCCGGACCACGCCCCAGAGAGGCGGTTCCGACGATGCACTCGTGGCTCGCCCCCGCCCGGCTCGCCGTCGCGGCCTTCCTCGTCGTCGCGCTCTGCTTCTCCGGCTACCACGCGGCGACGGACGGCTCCGGGGTGGTGAACTTCCTCAGCTACTTCACCACCCTCGCCAACCTCGCCGGAGCGGCCGTCCTCGGCTACGGCGGCTGGGCCGGGCTGACCGGCCGCCGGCCCGTGCCGGACGCGGTGCGCGGCGCGGTGCTGCTCTCCCTGGTGGTCACCGGGTTGGCGTACGGCACGCTGCTGGCGACGTACCCGGCGCCGCTGGTGATCCCGTGGGTGGACGACGTGGTCCACCGCGTGATGCCGCTGCTCGCGCTCGCCGACTGGCTGGTCGACCCGCCCGCCCGGCCCGTCCGGGCCCGGACGGTGCTCGGCTGGCTCGGGTTCCCGCTGCTCTACGTGGCGTACGCGCTGCTCCGCGGCCACGCCGCGGGCTGGTACCCGTACCCGTTCCTCGACCCCGCCCGACACGGCGGCTACCGCCGGATCGCGGGGGCGTGCTTCCTGCTGGCGGTGGCGTTCCTGCTGCTCGGGGCCGCGCTCGCGGCGGTCGGCAACGCCCTCGCCGCCCACCGCGACGCCCGGCGGGGCGTGGCGTCGAACGGCCGGCACGCCCGCGCCCGGGCGACCGGCTGAGAGTGACCGGCTGAGAGCGACTGGCTGAGACTGACCCGCTGACGGCCGTCGCCGCCCGCCCGTACGGTCGCAGCCGTGCCGACCATCCGGACCTCCACCCGGTGGCCCTGCCCGGCGGCACCTGGCCGGACCGGTCGACAACGCCTGTGAACGACGGCGTCTGAGCATGAGGGGGCCCGAGAACGAGGACGCCGACGGGGCCCGTGCCCGATGGGGGAGGGCACGGACCCCGCCGGCGACCGGACCGGGGGCTCACATGTGGGTGCCGCCGTCGATCCGGAGCTCGGTGCCGGTGACGAAGGCGCCGTCGTCGGAGGCCAGCATCGCGATCACGCCGGCCACCGTGTCCGGGCCCGCGAAGCCGTGTCCGAGGGCGGGGGAGAGCTTGGCCAGCAGGGTGAAGTCGGCGTCGGCGGGCAGGCCCGGGTTGTTGGTCATGCCGCTGTCGATGCTGCCCGGTGCGACGCAGACCGCGCGCAGGCCCTGCTTCGAGTACTCCGAGGCGATCGCGTGGGTGAAGGACTGGATGCCGCCCTTGGTCGCGGCGTACGCGGCCATGTAGGGGTGGGCGAAGCTCGCGGAGGTGGAGGAGAAGTTGACCACCACGCCCTTGCCGGTGGTGAGCAGCGCGGGGAGCGCCTCGCGGGTCATCAGGAAGGTGCCGGTCAGGTTCACCGCGAGGAGCTTGTTCCAGAACTCCAGCGTGGTCTCGTGGGTGTGCGAGGAGCGGAGGATGCCGGCCGCGTTGACCAGGACGTCCAGACCGCCCAGGCCCGCGACGGCCTCGGCGACGCCCGCCACCACGGCGGCCTCGTCCGAGATGTCCAGGACCTGGATCGTCAGGCGGTCGGCGGTGCCCTCGGCGGTCGCGCGGTCCAGGGTCTTCTTCAGGCCGTCCTCGTTGACGTCGACGGCGACGACCTTCCCGCCCTCGGCGAGGATCCGGTGCACGGTCGCCTGGCCGATGCCAGAGCCGCCGCCGGTGATCAGGACGTTCCGTCCGCTGAAGCGCTCCATGGTGGTACTCCTTCGTTCGTGGTCTCTCGACCTCAAGAGACACGGTACGCCCATGTGGCACGTTGTGCCAAGAAGTCTTGATGTGCCACCTGGGCGCGATGCGTCGGGACCGTGATCGCTTGCGTACGCTGACCCCTGTGACCGGACGCCCGACCCTGACCCAGCGCCGCCGTGACGCCACCCGGCTGGAGATCGCCCGCACCGCCGCCGCGCTCTTCGCCGAGCAGGGGGCCGAGGCGACCACCGCCGAGGAGATCGCCGCTGCCGCGGGCGTCTCGCTGCGCACCTTCTACCGCTACTTCTCCGTCAAGGAGGACGCCGTCGCCCCGCTGCTGGCGGCCGGCGGGCAGCGCTGGGTGGACCTGCTGGCCGAGAGTCCGGCGGACGTCCCGCTGCGCGAGGCGCTGGAGCGCTCGGCCGTCGAGTCGCTCACCCCGGCCGACGACGAGGCCGTCGAGGCGATGCACTGGACCCGCGACCTGCTGCGCGACCCGCGGCTGGACGGCACCTGGCAGCGGGTCCATGCCGCGTCGGAGGCGCGGCTGCGGGGCGTGCTGGCCGCCCGCTGTCCGGACGGCGCCGATCCGCTGGAGGTCCGGCTGGCCGCGGCGGCGGCCACGGCGGCGATCCGGGTGGCCCTGGAGCAGTGGGCCGGCTCCGATGCCGCCGTCACCGGCCCCGGCTCCCCGCAGGACCTCGGCGCCCGCTGCATGCGCGAACTCACGGCGGGGCTGCGCCTGTGGGCCCGGCCGACGGGGGAGTGGCGACCCAGCGGTGAGCGGATGACAGCGGACGGATGACAGCGGACAGATGACAGCGGACGGATGACAGCAGCCGGATGACGGATAACAGATAGCGGCGAACAGATGACAGAGAACAACTTTCGAAATCTGTTATCTGTTATCCGTTCGCTGTCATCTGTTATCTGAAAGTTGAAATCTGTCATCTGTTCGCCGCTTCCCCACAGCCCCCGATCAGCTTCCTCCCAGCTCCCGCTAGGGTTGGTGCGCGCGCCCCGGTGGGGGAACCGGGGTGACCTCCTCGGATGTCCCTGAGTGGAGGGGGCGGGAGTTCGAGGCGTGGGAGCAACTGGAACATGGGTCTGACGAGCCACAAGGTGCTGGCGCTGGCCGTGCTGATGGCGGTCGTGGTGATGGTCGGCACGGTCTGGCTCTGGCCCAGACTCGCCCGGAAGAGCTGGCAGGCGGTGCTCGGCCGGATCGGCGCGCTGCTCGCTACCCAGCTGGCGGTGCTCGCCGCGCTCGGGCTGGTGGCGAACAACTACTTCGCCTTCTACAGCAGTTGGGACGACCTGATGGGCACGGGCAGCACCGGCCCCGTCGTCATCCACAACAAGGCGGACGCCTCCGGCCGACTGCTGGTCGAGACCATAGGCCAGGCGTCGGTCAAGGGCGGCGGCGCGATGGGCCGTGAGCCCAGCCAGTCCGGCGAGATCCGCAAGGTCCGGATCGACGGCAAGGAGAGCCGGCTGTCGACCGAGGGCTTCGTCTACCTGCCGCCGCAGTACTTCCAGCCCGAGTACGCGCAGAAGCAGTTCCCGGCCGTGATCGTCAGCACCGGATTCCCAGGAATCGCCGAGAACCTGATCACCCGCTTCAACTACCCGGGCGCCGCGCTCAAGCTGCTGCAGGAGGGCCGGATGCAGCCGACCGTCATGGTCCTGATGCGCCCCTCGCCCGCCCTGCCGCAGGACACCGAGTGCGAGGACATCCCGGGCGGCGCGCAGTCCGACACGTACTTCACCAAGGACGTCCCGTCGGCGATCCAGGCCAGCTACCGGGTCTCGGCCGACCCCCGGGCCTGGGCCTTCATGGGTAACTCCACCGGTGGCTACTGCGCGCTCAAGCTGGCCATGCGCCACCCGGACGTCTTCCCGACCGCCGTGTCCCTGTCCGGGTACTACGAGGCGGCCGACGACCCGACCACCGGCGACCTCTTCGGCGGCAGCAGGCAGCGCCGCGACGAGGCCGACCTGATGTGGCGGTTGAAGAACATGCCGCAGCCGGACGTCTCCGTGCTGCTGGCCGGCACCAAGAAGGGCGACGGCAACTACAAGCACGACACCGAGGCGTTCATCGACGCCGCGAAGAGCCCGATGAAGGTCTCCTACAGCATGCTCGAGAACGGCGGCCACAACTTCGAGACCTGGAGCGCCCTGCTGCCGTCCTCGCTGGAGTGGCTGTCCCAGCACCTCAAGGTCCCGAACCAGCCGGGCCACCCGGGCCAGACCGTCTGACGGCGCCGCCCGCGGAACGCACCGAACCCCCGGAAGCCGCCGAGGCTCCCGGGGGTCGGTGCGTTCCGGCGCCGGTCAGGCGACCCGTTCCAGCGTCCCGGTGTGCAGCTGGCCGACCCGGCCGCCCTCGCCCTCGAAGGTCCAGAAGGCCCGTACGGTCAGCGCGTTGAGGTCCATCACGTGACTGACGGTGATCCCGCTCTGTTCCGTCCAGCTGATGAAGTAGATCTCCGGCGCGACCTCGGCGACGTGCAGCCGCACGTCCTCCCACTGGCCCGCCGACTCGCCGAGGCCCTCCCAGCGCAGCCGGGTGCCGTCGGCCGAGTAGGAGTTGCGGAAGGCCGCGCCGTTGTCGGCCCGGAAGACGTAGGTACGGCCGGCGAAGGCGGGCAGGGGCGCGGTCATGGTGGGGCGGGACCTCTTCTCTGGAACGGGGGACGGGTCGTACGGCTCCGGTCGGTGCTCTTGTGCACCGCGGAAAATCCCAGGGCTCCAATTTATCCGATGGGGCGGACTCGGGCGGCTCCACGCCACGGCGGTCACGCACGGTCCGCCACCGCCGCGCCGCGCACCGTGTGCGACCGGCAGCCCGGGCGGGCCCGGCGGGACCGCGGGTCGGCGTCGGCTCCATTGATCAACTCGGCCGCCACGCAGCGTCGTTGATCGACACCACTGTGAGCTGCGCGACAACCGGCCCCATCAGGTTGTCCGTCCACGGACGGCCTGCCTAGCCTGCAGTCGTCGTCCGCTGTCGCGGACCCCGCCGCCGGGACGCCGAGTCCCGTCCACCCGCCGGCGAGTACCCGAGCACCACAGCGGACGGGAGCGGGGGAACCAAGGTCAGCGCCCGGCCCGTACGCACCAGCGTGCGGGGCGTGGCTAGGGGTGAAGCCGCTCCACAGGCGGCCGGGCAACTGCAGCCCGAATCCGACAGCTCACCTCGCAGGCGTGGCAGAGGACCCCCATGCACCAGCCTGCCCGGCGCCGTCGCGCGCCCCGCCACGCCCGTCCGTCCCACCGTGGCCGCAACACCGCCCTCGCCACGACCGGGGCGCTCGCCATCACCGGTGCCGGCCTGCTCGGCCTGCCGTCCGTCTCCGGCGCCCAGGCCGCCACCGGCCCGACCGTCACCCAGGACCGCCTCGCCCCCGCCACCATGGTCGCGGGGAAGGCGGGCACCGCCTCGCTGGCGTTGCACTCCTCGTCCTGCTTCACCGCCAAGACCGTCGGCGTGGGCGTCCGCGACGCGCGCGGCACCAACCTGGACTTCCCGGGCAACGCGAGCAACGTGCAGATCTGCCCCGGCGGACTCACCTACACCAGCGCCGCCCGCACCCTGGCCGCCGGGACGTACACCCAGTTCGGCTTCTGGCAGGACCTCGGCGGCGCCTGGCACAACCTGCCCTCGCAGCAGCTGGTGGTCTCGGCCACGGGTACGCCCACGCCGACCCCGTCCCCGACGGCGAAGCCCACCCCCTCCCCGACCGCGACCGCGAGCCCGACGGCGAAGCCCACCGCGACCGCGTCCCCCACCGCGTCCCCGACCGCGAGCCCGACCGCGACGCCGACCCCCACCGCCACGGCCACCCCGACGACCCCGGCGTCGTCCTCCCCGATCGCCGGCAAGTCGCTGACCTGGTCCGACGAGTTCAACGGCCCGATCAACTGGGGCCAGCGCTGGGTCGGCGACAAGAGCACCTCGTACAAGTACGGGAACCACAACCCGGACGACAACAAGCTCGACTGGCTGAACAAGAACAACGTCACCGTCGCGAACGGCGTCGCCACCTTCACCGCCACCCCGGGCGGGCCGACGCTGGAGAACGGCAAGCAGTCCTGGAACACCGGCTTCCTGACCACCGAGGGCTCCGCCGAGGGGTTCCAGGTCAAGACCGGCGACTACGCCGAGACCCGGGTCAAGCTGCCCGCCGGCACCGGCGCCTGGCCCGCCCTGTGGACCTGGAAGAACGGCAACGGGGAGATCGACTCCTTCGAGTACCACCCCGACAACCCGAACCTGCTGGAGCTGACCAACCACGTCAACCCCGGCAACCCCGACTACTACACCGACGCGAGCGCCATCGGCACCGACCAGTGGGTGACCATCGGCACCTACTACGGCGCCAACTCGGTGGACTGGTACGTCAACGGCGTCAAGGTGTTCTCGGACGGCAAGGGCATCGGGGCCAACTTCTCGGCGTACCTGATCCTCAACCTCTCGGTGAGCGCCGGCAAGTACCACCCGGCCCCGCAGGGGAACAGCCCGATCACCATGGCCGCCGACTACGTCCGCGTCTACCGGTAGCCACGTCTACCGGTAAGCGCGTCCACCGGTAACCACGAGCCCGCCCCACCGGTCACCGGGAGCCCGGCAGCCGCTCGCCGGCGGCCGGTGACCGGTGGGGCGATCCGTCGCGTCAGTCGCCCGCCGTCTCGACGACCTTGATGTCGAACTCCTCCCGGTGACCCCTGCCGCCGGGGTCGTCCGCGCTGCGCACCTCGACCGAGCCGCCCTCCAGGATCCCGAGCTCCAGGTCGTCGGAGAGCCGGACCGGGACGAGGGCGGTCACGCTGCGCCCGTCCGGCAGTCCGGGACCGAACACGCAGCGCACCTGCCTGCCGCGCGAGATGACCGCGCAGTTGTCGGGGAAGTACGGGCCCTCCGGGGTCACCCCGTTCGGCAGGGTGACCGTGATCGTGAGCGGTGAGGCGGTGGTGTCCGGGCCGAGATTGGCGACGAAGGCGTGGATGGTGGTGGCGCCGCCGGGCGGCGCCGGATCCGGGTCGATCCGGACCACCTCCAGGTGGGAGCGGGACGTCTTGGCGACCACGGCGGGCAGAGTGGACGCCTCGGGCGCCCCCGGCGCGACGGTCCCCAGATCCGGGCGCGGCACCGGGTGCCGCACCGCCCAGGAGGGCCCGGCGGCCAGTGAGGCCACCGCGCAGCCCGCCGTCACCGCCGCCAGCAATCCGGCCCGGCCGAACCTCCTGCGCCCCGCGCCGCCCCGTACTCCGTGCTGCTCCACGCCGTCCACCCTGCTCCCACGCTCCGGCGGCCCGCGCTGTCGCGGGCCGCGCCCGCACCAGGGTGTCCGAGCCGTGGCCGCGATAGCGGCACAACTCGCCCGCCGCCACTCGAACGGCGGGCACCGGTCCTCGCCGGATCTACCGTTCGCCTGAAAGGGGTTGACGGAACGTCATGGCGCCAGGACCTGCCCCAGCCGGGCCGCGATCTGGTGCATCACCGGCACCAGTGCGGACGCCCCCGCCTGCTCCTCCAGCGCCCGGATCCGGGCCTCCGGGCCGGAGACGGAGAGCGCGGTGGGCGTCGGCGCGCCCGGGACGGCGAGCGCGATGCAGCGGACGCCGATCTCCTGCTCCTGGTCGTCCACCACGTACCCGCGCTCGCGCGCCTCGGCGAGCTGGTCCATCAGCTCCTGCGGGTCGGTGAGGGTGTACTCGGTGTGTGCGGGCAGCGGGTTGGGGCCCAGGACCGCGCGCGCCTCGTCCTCGGGGAGCTGGGCGAGCAGTGCCTTGCCGACGCCCGTGCAGTGCGGCTGGACCCGCCGTCCGACCTCGGTGAACATCCGCATCGAGCGCCGGGACTGCACCTGCCCGACGTACACCACCTCGCCGCCCTCCAGCACCGCCAGGTTGGCGGTCTCGCCGGTGGCCTCCATCAGCTCGGCCAGGTACGGGCGGGCCCAGCTGCCGAGCAGGCGGCCGGAGGTCTCGCCGAGCCGGATCAGCCGGGGGCCGAGGGTGTAGCGGCGCGCGGTGTCCTGGCGGACATAGCCCTGCTGGACGAGGGTACGAACCAGTCGGTGGATGGTCGGCATCGGGAGGCCGGAGCTGGTGGAGAGCTCACTGAGAGTGGCCACGCCGCCCGAGTCGGCCAGCGCCTCCAGGAGTTGGAAGGCGCGCTCGACGGACTGCACGCCGCCGCTCGCGCGGTCGGCGCCTGTCGTCGATGCTGTGTCGGGGGTCGCAACCACCGGCGTTCCCTTCGCTGTCGGGGAGGAGTAGAGTCCCGGCGACCTCTTCAACAAACCGTTGAAATTCTGTATCGCGGAAACTAGTCTCCACCTTACAGAATCGAACCCGCCGACAGGTGGGTAACGATCGAGGAAGTTCCCGAGGAAGTTCCCACCGGAGCTCCCTTCGCCAGGCTCAACCGTCTTAGGAGTGTCCTGCTCATGGCTGCAGCTCAGGGGCCCGTCGGCGCCTCCCCCGCCGCTCCGGTCGTCACTGTCGCCGGACCGCGCGTCCATCGGGCCGAGGAGGTGCTCACCCCGGAGGCGGTCGCCTTCGTGGTGGGCCTGCATCGCGCCTTCGAGGGCCGCCGACAGGAGCTCCTGGCCAGGCGGAAGGGCCGACGGGCGGAGATTGCCCGCACCGGCACGCTGGACTTCCTCCCCGAGACCGCCGACGTCCGGGCCGGCGACTGGAAGGTCGCCGAGGCGCCGCGCGCCCTCCAGGACCGCCGGGTCGAGATCACCGGGCCCACCGACCGCAAGATGGTCATCAACGCGCTCAACTCCGGGGCGAGGATCTGGCTCGCCGACTTCGAGGACGCCACCTCCCCGACCTGGGAGAACGTGGTCAGCGGCCAGGTCAACCTGATCGACGCCTTCGAGGGCCGGATCGACTTCACCAGCTCGGCCGGCAAGGCCTACACCCTCAAGCCCGCCGCCGAACTCGCCACCGTCGTGGTCCGCCCGCGCGGCTGGCACCTGGACGAGAACCACCTGCTGGTCGACGGCGTCCCGGTGGCCGGCGCGTTCGTCGACTTCGGCCTGTACTTCTTCCACAACGCGGCCCGGCTCATCGCCAAGGGCGCCGAGGACCCCAACTCCGGCCCGTACTTCTACCTGCCGAAGACCGAGAGCCACCTCGAGGCCCGGCTCTGGAACGACGTGTTCACCCACGCCCAGGCCGAGTTGGGCATCCCGCACGGCACCGTCCGGGCCACCGTGCTGATCGAGACCATCACCGCGGCCTTCGAGATGGACGAGATCCTCTACGAGCTGCGCGACCACGCGGCCGGCCTCAACGCCGGGCGCTGGGACTACCTGTTCTCGATCGTCAAGAACTTCCGCGACGCCGGCGAGCACTACATCCTCCCGGACCGCAACAGCGTCACCATGGCCTCGCCGTTCATGGCCGCCTACACCCGGCTGCTGGTGCGGACCTGCCACCAGCGCGGCGCCCACGCGATCGGCGGGATGGCCGCGTTCATCCCCAGCCGCAGGGACCCGGAGGTCAACGCCGCCGCGCTGGAGAAGGTCAAGGCGGACAAGGACCGCGAGGCCGGCAACGGCTTCGACGGCTCCTGGGTCGCCCACCCGGACCTCGTCCCCGTCGCCCGGGCCTCCTTCGACGCGGTGCTCGGCGAGCGGCCCAACCAGAAGGACAACCCGGGCCCCGCCGAGCCGGTCACCGCCGTCGAACTGCTCGACATCGCCGGTGCCGGGGGCACCTGCACCCGGGCCGGACTGCACAACGCCGTCCAGGTCGGCCTCCGCTACATCGAGGCCTGGCTGCGCGGGCTCGGTGCGGTCGGCATCTTCAACATGATGGAGGACGCCGCCACCGCCGAGATCTCGCGCTCGCAGATCTGGCAGTGGATCCACAACGGGGTCGTGCTGTCCGACACCGGCGAGAAGGCCACCGCCGAGCTGGTCCGCACCCTGGTCGCCACCGAACTGGCCGAGCTGCGCGCCGAGTTCGGCGACGAGGCCTACCGGGCCGGCCGCTGGCGCGAGGCCGCCCAGCTCTTCGAACAGGTCGCCCTGGCCGAGGAGTTCGCGGACTTCCTGACCCTCCCCGCGCTTCCCCTGCTGGGCTGAGCACCAATCTACCCACCGGCGCCACCGCTGCCGCCTGCCGGGCCGTAGCAGTTCCGCCGCCCTTTGCTCCGTTCCGTACGGCGACGAATCCACCTGTCCTCTCGTCGCCGTGCGGAACGGTCTTTTTCTTCGTACGGCCTTACCCTCCTGAGGAGTTCACCGATGGCACGCATCTTCTTCAACGGCCAGGCGATGGTCGGCGGACCGTTCCACGAGAAGGTCGCCGACGCCCTCATCGGCCCGGCCCGCACCGCGGCCGGCTACCGCTTCTTCTCCATCGACCACAGCGGCGGCACGGACGTCTGCCCGGGACTGCTGGCCGACCCGTCCGTCGACACCGCGATCGAGGGCGAGCTGTACGAGGTCAGCCTGGAGCGCCTGCGGGACGTCATCCTGCCCGGCGAGCCCAGGGAGTTGGAGCTCGGTGTGATCGAGCTGGAGGACGGCTCCGCGTGCTTCTCGATGCTGCTCGCCCGCGGCGAGGTCGAGCGCGGGGTGCACCGCGAGATCACCCACCACGGCGGCTGGCGGGCCTACCTGGCGACGCTGGGGCGCACGGCCTGAGACAGCCGGGCCGACAGCGAACAGATAACAGAAGACAGCGAACGGATCACAGATGATGAAAGTTGTCATCTGTGATCCGTTCGCTGTTCGCTGTTCGCTGTCGGCCTTCCGCCGCCCCCTGTCCCCCCGCGCCCTCCCCCCGCACCCCCCCGCCCCGGGCACGCCGCGGCCC